>CANHPJ010000001.1 GCA_947462515.1 Bacteroidota bacterium
ACCATATTTGCAATCAATGCACGATATAAACCATGCTTAGATCTAACATCTTTATCATCGCTAACTCTAGAAAGAGTTAATTTTGAATCATTATGTTCAATGCTAATTGCATTATCAACAACTTGAGTTAGGGTACCAAGAGATCCTTTTACAACAACAACATTGTTATTAACTGTAACATCAACTCCTGAAGGAACATCTATGGGTAATTTTCCGATACGTGACATACTATAAGGTAATCTTTAAATTAATATACATAACAAATAACTTCACCACCAGCATTTTCATTTTTAGCTTCTTTATCAGTCATTAAACCTTTTGAAGTAGAAATAATAGCTATACCTAAACCATTTAATACTCTAGGAATACTATCAACACCTGCATACCTTCTTAAACCTGGTCTACTAGCTCTTTGAAGTTTTTTAATAGCAGGAACTTTAGTTATAGGATGATATTTCAAGGCAATTTTTATTAAGCCTTGTGTATCATTATCCTCAAATTTGTAATTTAAAATATATCCTTTTTCAAATAAAATTTTGGTGATGTTTTTTTTAATGTTTGAAGCAGGAATTTCAACAATACGGTGGTTTGCACTAACCGCATTTCTTAATCTTGTCAAATAATCAGCTATTGGATCAGTCATTGTTTAAGTAATTATATAAATTTCTATTTTCGAATTGAAAAACTACCAGCTAGATTTAGTAATACCTGGGATTTTACCAAAAAGAGCCATATCTCTAAATAAAACCCTTGAAATACCAAATTGACGCATGTAACCTCTAGGTCTTCCAGTTAATTTACACCTGTTTCTTAACCTTACAGGACAAGAATTTTTTGGTAATTTCTGCAAAGCAACATAATCTCCAGCAGCTTTTAATGCTTCTCTTTTCTCTGAATATTTATCAACAAGTTTCTGTCTTTTGACTTCCCTTGCTTTCATTGATTCTTTGGCCATACTATAAATCTAAATTATTTATTTTTTGCTTTGAAAGGTAAACCTAACTCTTTTAATAAAGAAAGAGATTCAGTATCATTTTTTGAGCTAGTTACAAAAGTAATATCCATACCCAAAATCTTGTTTACTTTATCAATATCAATTTCAGGAAAAATAATTTGTTCAGTTACTCCTAAAGTGTAGTTACCATTACCATCAAATCCAGTGTTGTTGATACCTCTGAAATCTCTAATACGTGGAAGAGCAACAGAAATTAAACGATCAAGAAATTCATACATTTGATCACCTCTCAAGGTAACTCTTGCACCTATACCAACACCTTTTCTAAGTTTGAAATTAGAAATATCTTTTTTAGACTTGGTTGCTACAGCTTTCTGACCAGAAATTATAGTCATTTCATGAATAGCAGATTCTAAGATCTTTTTATCAGAAACTGCTACACCAACACCTTGGTTTAAGCATATCTTTTTAAGCTTAGGAACTTGCATAGGAGATTTAAAACTAAACTCCTTCATTAAAGCCGGAACTATCTCAGCCTTATATTTATCTTTTAATCTAGGTGAATAAGACATTATTTTATAACCTCCCCTGATTTTTTTGAGTATCTAACAATTTTATTTCCTTCTAATTTCCTTCCAACTTTAGTTGCAATACCATTTTGTAGTAATACTAAGTTAGAAATATGAATAGGTGCTTCTTTTTTAACTATTCCACCTTGTGGATTAGAAGCACTAGGTTTAGTATGACGATGAACTAAATTAACACCTTCAATTAAAGCTTTGTTATCGTCTATAATAACAGATAAAACATTGCCCTGTTGACCTTTGTAATTACCAGCAACAACTTTGACTATGTCGCCTTTTTTAATTTTTATTTTTGCTTTCATAATTTTAATAAAAACTTATTATAGCACCTCCGGCGCCAGAGAAATTATTTTCATAAATTGTTTTTCACGAAGTTCTCTTGCAACAGGACCGAAAATACGAGTACCTCTCATTTCTTCTGATGCATTTAACAAAACAACAGCGTTATCATCGAATCTAATGTAAGATCCATCTTGTCTGCGAACTTCCTTTCTGGTTCGGACAACAACAGCTTTTGAAACAGTACCTTTTTTAACATTTCCTGAAGGAATTGCAGATTTAACTGTAACAATAATTTTATCTCCGATAGAGGCATAACGTTTTTTTGTTCCGCCTAAAACACGTATACAAAGAACTTCTTTTGCACCACTATTATCTGCTACTGCTAACCTTGATTCTTGTTGTATCATAATATAAAATACAAATATAATTAATAATCTTTAAACTATTTAGCTCTTTCAATAATATCTACCAATCTCCAGCATTTATTTTTACTAAGCGGACGAGTTTCCATAATTCTAACTGTATCACCTATGTTGCTTTCATCTTTTTCATCATGAGCCATAAATTTTGAAGTTCTCTTAACGAACTTACCATATTTAGGATGCATAACTTTTCTTTCAACAGAAACAACAATAGATTTATTCATTTTATTGCTGGTAACTATTCCTACTTTTTCTTTTCTTAAACTTCTGTTTTCCATTATAAGTAATATTGCTTTTGAACTAAATTTCTCTTTTAACTAACTCTGTTTTAAGTCTAGCTAATTTTCTTCTCAATTCTTTAATCTTTAGTGGGTTTTCAATAGGAGATATTGAATGACCCATTTTGAGTTTAGAAAGAACTGATGATTCCTCCATAATTTTTTCAAGAAGTTCACTTTTTGAAAAATCTTTTAAAATATCTTTTTTCATCTTAATTAACAGTTTCTTCAGAATAATCTCTTCTAACAATAAATTTGGTACTGATTGGGAGTTTTTGTGCACCTAATCTTAGTGCCTCTTTAGCAATCTCATGAGAAACACCTTCTATTTCAAACAAGATTCTACCTGGTTTAACCACAGCAACCCAATATTCTGGACTACCTTTACCTTTACCCATCCTAACTTCTGCAGGTTTTTTAGTAATAGGTTTATCAGGAAAAATTCTAATCCATAATTGACCTTCTCTTTTCATAAATCTTGTTATGGCAATACGAGCAGATTCAATTTGACGACTAGTCATCCAAACACCTTCTTCAGCTTTAATTCCAAAAGATCCAAATGAAATCTGGTTTCCGCGGTTAGCGTTACCTTTCATTTTCATCTTGTGCATTTTCCTGAATTTCGTTCTCTTTGGCTGTAACATTTTTTTAAAAAATTATAAACGTTAAGATTTTGTTATATTGAAAATTATTTTTTCTTCTTTGGCTTAAATTTAGTAGGAGGAATTACCTTTTTTTCTTTTGCAACGGCTAAACCAACATTAGGTGATAAATCTCTCTTACCATATACTTCACCTTTGCAAATCCATACCTTAACACCAATTCTGCCGTAGGTTGTATGAGCTTCAGAAATAGCATAATCAATATCAGCACGTAATGTATGCAACGGAGTTCTACCCTCTTTATAACCTTCTGACCTAGCCATTTCAGCACCACCAAGTCTACCAGAAACTAAAACCTTAATACCTTCTCCACCCATCCTCATTGTAGAGGCAATTGACATTTTGGCGGCTCTTCTAAAAGAAATTCTTCCTTCGATTTGACGAGCAATACCATCAGCAACCAATTTGGCATCTAATTCAGGTCGTTTAATCTCGAAAATATTAATTTGAACATCCTTCTTGGTAATTTTCTTTAACTCTTCCTTAAGTTTGTCTACCTCTTGACCACCTTTACCAATAATAATTCCTGGTCTAGAAGTGTTAATCGTAACGGTGATAAGCTTTAGTGTTCTTTCAATAATAATTTTTGAAATACTAGCTTTTCTTAAACGCTCTGTCAAGTAAACACGTATGTGCTCATCTTCAACCAACTTGTCTGCGTAATTATTGCCACCATACCAGTTGGAATCCCAACCTTTAATAATTCCTAGCCTAGCGCCAATAGGATTTGCCTTTTGTCCCATTATTTAATATTTATTGTTGTTGAATAGTATTAACTTTTTTATCTAAAATCAGGGTAACATGATTAGAACGTTTTCTAATTCTATGACCTCTACCCTGAGGAGCAGTTCTTAATCTTTTAAGTTGACGAGCGCTATCTACAAAAATTTCTTTAATGTATAACTCGTCGTCTCCGGCTCTTGTGCCAGACTTTAACTCAAAATTAGCAATGGCAGAACTCAATAACTTTTCAACTCTTATAGCAGCGTCTTTTGACGTATATTGCAATAAATTTAAAGCTCTATAGGCATTCATACCTCTAACCATATCCGCTACCAACCTCATTTTACGAGGAGACGTAGGACAATTGTTTAACTTTGCAACATAGAAAGATTTATTTGCTTCCTTCTTAGCTTCCGCTGTTTGTCTTTTTCTAACACCCATGATAATAAAAAATTACTTTTTACCTTTATCTTTTTTATTTCCACCATGACCTCTAAAGGTTCTTGTGGGGGAGAATTCTCCAAATTTGTGACCTACCATGTTTTCAGTAACATAAACAGGGATGAATTTTCTGCCATTATGAACAGCAATTGTTTGCCCCACAAAGTCAGGGGAAATCATTGATCTTCTTGACCAAGTTTTTATTACTGTTTTCTTTCCTGAAGAAACTAAATCAGATATTTTCTTCTCTAGCTTATAATCAATAAAAGGACCTTTTTTTAACGAACGACTCATATAGTATTATTTTCTTTTCTCAACAATATAACGATTTGACATTTTTTTCAAGTACCTTGTTTTAAGACCTTTAGACTTAAGACCTTTTCTTGATCTTGGATGCCCACCTGATGCTCTTCCTTCACCACCACCCATTGGATGATCTACAGGATTCATTGCTACAGCCCTAGTTCGTGGTCTTCTACCTAACCATCTACTTCTACCTGCTTTTCCAGAAACTTCCAAATTATGATCGGAATTAGAAACTGAACCAATTGTAGCCAAGCAGGTAGTCAATATCATTCGGGTTTCACCTGAAGGTAACTTAATTGTGGCGTATTTACCATCTCTAGCAGCTAACTGAGCATAAGTACCAGCGCTTCTAGCAATATTTGCACCTTGACCAGGTCTAAGTTCAATATTGTGAATAGTGGTTCCTAAAGGTATTTCGCTTAAAAACAAAGCATTTCCAACCTCAGGAGCCGAACCTTTTCCTGAAACAACAGTACTGCCGACTTTCAAACCATTGGGAGATATAATATATCTTTTCTCACCATCTTTGTAAACAACCAAAGCAATTCTAGCTGTGCGATTTGGATCATATTCAATAGATTTAACAATAGCAGGAATTTCATGTTTATTCCTTTTGAAATCAATAATACGATACATCTTTTTATGTCCACCACCAACATAACGAATGGTCATTTTACCATCACCATTACGTCCACCAGACTTTTTTATAGGGGCTAACAAAGACTTTTCAGGTGTTGAAGCTGTTAACTCCTCAAAATTTCCCGCTACTTTAAATCTTTGACCCGGTGTAATAGGGTTAAATTTTCTAACTGCCATTTTATTAAATATTACTATAAAAATCTATTGAATCGCCTATTTTTAGAGAAACTATTGCTTTTTTAAAGGAGCTAGTTCTACCAACAACTAAACCAGTTTTAGTATTTCTAGATTTCACTTTACCTGTATATCTAAAAGTTTTAACATCTGTTACTTTTACATTATACAACTTCTCAATTGCATTTTTAACTTCAATCTTATTAGATTCTTTGTTTACAATGAATCCGTATCGATTAAGCTTTTCAGTAAGAGAGTTCATTTTCTCTGTTACAAGTGGTTTAATTACTATTTCCATCTCTTAGTTACTTGATAAAATATTCTCCATTTTTACTATTGCACTTTCTGAAATTATTAAGCAATTTGCTTTTAAAATATCGTAAGTGTTAATGTCAGATGCAGCAACTACCTTTGTACCAGATAAATTACGGGACGACAAATATAAGTTTTTATTTGAATCTCCAACTATAAATAATGTTTTTTTATCCGAAAGTTTAAGATTATTAAGAAAATCTGTATAAAACTTTGTTTTTGGAGCATCAAAACTAAAATCTTCTAGTACAACAATGTTGTTTTCTTTTGCTTTGTAAGACAAAGCAGATAACCTAGCTAAAGATTTAACCTTTTTATTCAGTTTGAAACTATAGTCTCGTGGTTGAGGGCCAAATATTCTTCCACCACCTCTTAGTAATGGACTTTTAATACTTCCTTTACGGGCTCCGCCAGTTCCTTTTTGCTTATGCAACTTTTTTGTAGATCCAGCTATTTCATTACGTTGTTTAGATTTATGAGTACCTTGTCTTTGATTTGCAAGATATTGTTTAACATCTAAATAAATTGCATGATCGTTAGGGTCAATTCCGAATACAGAATCAGTTAATTCAACACTTCTATTAGTTGAGTTTCCCTCTTTGTTTAGTATAGCTATTTTCATCTTATTTCTCTACAATTACGTAAGATCCTTTTGCACCAGGAATTGAACCTTTTACAAGAATAATGCTTTGATCATTTAAAACTTTTACAATTTCCAAATTCTGAACTTTAACTCTGGCTCCACCGGTTCTACCAGCCATTCTCATACCAGGGAAAACTCTTGAAGGCCATGAAGAAGCACCCAATGAACCAGGAGCTCTCAATCTGTTGTGCTGACCATGTGTCTGCATACCTACACCACTAAAACCATGTCTTTTAACAACACCTTGAAATCCTTTTCCTTTTGATGTACCAACAACTTCAACCCAATCACCTTCTTCGAAAATCTCAGTAGTGACAATATCACCTAAGGATTTAGCGTTTTCAAAACTTTTAAATTCAACAAGCTTACTCTTAGGAGAAGTGTTTGCTTTCAGAAAGTGACCTTTCATGGCACCTGAAGTGTTTTTCTCTTTCTTTTCTCCAAAGGCTAACTGAACTGCAGAATAGCCATCAATTTCTAAGGTTTTTACTTGTGTAACAACACAAGGACCAGCTTGTATAACTGTGCATGGAATACTTTTTCCAGCGGCACTAAATATACTGGTCATTCCGATTTTTTTACCTATGATTCCAGACATTATATTTAAAATTAATTAATAATTAAAAAACTAAACTTTAATTTCTACTTCAACACCACTTGGTAATTCAAGTTTCATTAAGGCATCAACTGTTTTTGATGTGGAGCTATAAATATCCAACATCCTTTTGTAAGAACAAAGTTGAAATTGTTCACGCGCTTTTTTATTAACGTGTGGGGAACGTAAAACAGTAAAAATCTTTTTATTGGTTGGAAGAGGAATAGGACCACTAACAACAGCTCCTGTTAATTTAACAGTTTTAACAATCTTTTCAGCTGATTTATCAACTAAGTTATGATCGTATGATTTTAATTTGATTCTTATTTTTTGGCTCATTTTAAATAATAAAGAACGTTAATAACTATACTTTTTCTGTTTTACCTTTTATTTTAGCAACAACAACATCAGAGATGTTCTTTGGAGCTTCTTGAAAATGCGAAAATTCCATTGTCGAAGATGCCCTACCGGAAGAAATAGTTCTAAGAGTTGTAACATATCCAAACATTTCGGATAAAGGAACTTTAGCTCGAACAACTTGAGCTCCAGCTTTAGAATCCATACCTTCTATTAGACCTCTTCTTTTATTCAAGTCACCTACAACATCACCCATATATTGGTCTGGAGTAACTACCTCTACCTTCATAATAGGTTCTAATAAAGATGGACTAGCTTTAGGAGCTGATTCTCTGAAACCAATCTTTGCACATATCTCAAAAGATAATGAATCAGAATCCACTGCATGGTAAGAACCATCTTTGAGAACAACCTTCATGCTATCAATAGGGAACCCAGCAAGAACACCATTACTTAAAGAAGCTTTAAATCCTTTTTCTACAGCAGGAATATACTCACGAGGAATATTTCCACCAACTACTTCATTAACAAACTGAAGACCTGTTACACCTGGATCAGCAGGTCCAATTTCGAATTGAATATCTGCAAATTTACCTCTACCACCAGTTTGTTTTTTATAAGTCTCTCTATGGAAAACAGTTCCGTTGATTGATTCTTTATAAGATACTTGTGGTGCACCTTGATTACATTCAACTTTAAATTCTCTTTTTAAACGATCAAGAATAATCTCTAAGTGAAGCTCACCCATTCCACTAATAACAGTTTGACCAGAATCCTCGTCAGTATGAACTCTAAATGTAGGATCCTCTTCTGCTAATTTAGAAAGAGCCATACCTAATTTATCTAAATCTGCTTGAGTTTTTGGTTCAATAGCCAAACCAATTACTGGTTCAGGGAAACTCATTGATTCAAGAATGATAGGATGTTTTTCATCACATAATGTATCCCCAGTTCTAATGTCTTTAAATCCAACTGCTGCACCAATATCACCTGCTTCAATTCTCGGGATTGGATTTTGTTTATTGGCATGCATTTGGAAAATTCTAGAAATACGCTCTTTATTGTCAGTTCTTGTATTTAGAACATATGAACCTGCATCTAGAGCACCGGAATAAACTCTGAAAAATGCCAACCTACCCACAAACGGATCCGTAGCGATTTTAAAGGCTAGAGCAGCAAAATGATCTTTTTCATCAGGCTTTCTCAATTCTTCAATATTTGTTTTAGGATTGATTCCCACTATACCTTCTACGTCTAAAGGACTAGGAAGAAACTCCATAACAGCATCTAACATAGTTTGAACACCTTTATTTTTAAAGGCAGATCCACACATAATAGGAACGATGGACATATCAATTGTTGCTTTTCTTATAGCGGATTTTAATTCCTCAGGAGTAATAGAATCTGGATTATCAAAAAACTTCTCCATCAAACTATCATCATATTCTGCAACAGATTCAATCAATTTTTCTCTCCATTCAGCTACTGTTTCAACTAAATCTTCAGGAATAGGAATCTGTGTGAATGTCATACCTTGAGTAGCGTCATCCCAAGTAAGTGCCATGTTACTAATTAAATCGACAACACCTTTGAATGTATCTTCGGCACCGATTGGAATTTGAAGAGGAACTGGATTTGCACCTAATTTCTCTTTAACTTGATTAACAACACTAAAGAAATCAGCACCAGCGCGGTCCATTTTATTAACAAAACCTAAACGAGGAACCTTATATTTATTGGCTTGTCTCCAAACTGTTTCAGATTGAGGCTCAACACCACCAACAGCGCAGAATAAAGCAACAGCTCCATCTAATACACGCAGAGATCTTTCAACTTCCACGGTAAAATCAACGTGACCGGGAGTATCAATAATATTCATCTTATATTTATTACCGGCAAAGTTCCAAAAAGTAGTAGTTGCGGCAGAAGTTATTGTTATACCTCTTTCTTGCTCCTGTACCATCCAGTCCATAGTAGCGGCACCCTCATGTACTTCACCAATTTTATGGTTAATACCTGTATAGTAAAGTATACGTTCAGTAGTGGTTGTTTTACCAGCATCAATGTGGGCCATGATGCCTATATTTCTGGTATATAATAAATCTTTGCTCATAAAATATAATATGAAAATTATTTAGAATCTAAAGTGAGAATATGCTTTGTTTGCTTCAGCCATTTTATGAACATCTTCTTTCTTTTTAAAAGAAGCACCTTCTTCTTTGGATGCAGCCATAATTTCATTTGCTAACTTCAAGCCCATAGACTTTTCGTTTCTTTTTCTAGCATAAAGAATCATCCATTTAATTCCTAATGAAACTTTTCTTTCTGGACGAACCTCTTGTGGTATTTGAAATGTTGCACCACCTACTCTTCTGCTTCTAACCTCAACTTGTGGAGTTACGTTGGTTAAAGCTTTTCTCCATATTTCTAGGCCACTTTCTTTTGTTTTCTCTTCAATAATATCCATGGCTTCGTAAAACAAATCGTATGCTAGATTTTTCTTTCCATCATACATTAAATTATTTATAAACCTTGTAACCAGAGTGTCATTGAACCTAGGATCAGGCATTAACATTCTTTTCTTGGATGATACTTTTCTCATTGTTATATATTTTTAAAAGAATCTATCAATTATTAATTATTTTTTACCTTTTCCCTTTGTTGGAGCAACAACCGCACCTGGTTTTGGTTTTTTAGCACCATATTTAGATCTACGTTGTTTTCTACCATCGACACCAGATGTATCAAGTGCACCACGAACGATGTGATATCTAACACCTGGTAAGTCTTTAACCCTACCTCCTCTGATTAAAACAATAGAATGTTCCTGTAAATTGTGCCCTTCGCCTGGAATGTAGGCAATAACTTCTGCCCCATTGGTGATTCTAACTTTGGCAACTTTTCTTAAAGCTGAATTTGGTTTTTTTGGTGTAGTGGTATAAACTTTAGTACAAACACCTCTTTTTTGAGGACAAGAATCTAGCGCAGCAGATTTACTTTTGTTTTCAAGTTTAACTCTTCCCTTTCTTACTAACTGTTGTATCGTAGGCATAAAACTTTTTAATTAAATGATAGGTTTTTACTCGATTATCTTCTCCAAATAATTTGAATACTCAGCATTTTTGGGACGGCAAAGATACACTTAAATTTATATTTTTCAAGAAAAGAATAAAAAAAAACGTGGCAATGGTAAAAAAAATAAAAAATGATCTATTTCAAATGAAAATTGAACTTAATAAATTATTAAGAAAGCATTAAACTATTTTATCTAAAGAAAGAACAAGCTTCATTAATGGCTAAAATACATTTTTTTTCTGTAACGATTAAAATTTTAGAAAATGAATTCAATTAAAGTTAACATCAAAAAAATGATTACACCAATAAAAAACACATTAAAAATTTTAATTAAAAAATTGATATTCAATTTACTAGACAAAATTAACTAAACATAAAGTTTAACTATTAAAACACAAAAATAAATTTATCAATACAAAATCTATTAAATTTTAAATTAGATTGATATAAAATTTAAACCAGATCAAACCATTATTTATTTACTTTGTATTGTGTTTTAAAAATTTATTAATCAAACGTTGTGAATTATTTAGATAAGTTAAATCAGGTTCAAAGGGAAGCGGCTTCTGAAACGGAAGGACCCATAATGATAATTGCTGGAGCCGGATCCGGCAAGACGAGAGTATTAACATACAGAATTGCACACTTATTGCATAAGGGGGTAGATGCGTTTAATATACTTTCGCTAACCTTCACAAATAAAGCGGCAAAAGAAATGAAAGATCGAATAGCAGAAATTGTCGGTGGAACTCAAGCACAAAATATTTGGGCTGGTACATTCCACTCAATATTCGCAAAAATTCTTCGTTTTGAGGCTGAAAAAATTGGTTTCATCGCCAATTTTACTATTTACGATACAGATGATTCCAAAAGCTTAATCAAGACAATTTTAAAAGAACTTGGATTAGACGATAAAATTTATAAGCCGGCCTTGGTATATAATCGAATATCTTCAGCTAAAAACAATTTGATCTCCTCCTCTTCATACATTAATAATAAGGAAATCACTAATGAAGACAAATTAAGCGGAAAACCCAGAATAGGAGATATTTATCAGCTTTATCAAAAGCGATTATTTAAATCATCGGCAATGGACTTCGATGATTTACTTTTTAACACTAATGTACTTTTGAGGGATCATCCTGATGTATTACATAAGTACCAGCATAAATTCAAGTACATTATGGTTGACGAATATCAAGACACGAATTACTCGCAATACGTAATTGTTAAGAAACTCGCTGCACTTAATGAAAACTTATGTGTTGTTGGTGACGATGCTCAAAGTATATATGCATTTAGAGGAGCTAACATTCAAAACATATTAAATTTCAAAACAGACTATCCAGATTTAAAAGTTTATAAACTCGAACAAAACTACCGATCGACGAAAAACATTGTAGAAGCAGCAAATGATATTATTTCAAAAAACAAAAATCAATTAAAAAAAGATGTTTGGACAGACAATGAAATAGGGGAAAAAATATCCTTAATAAAAGCTCAAACTGACAATGAAGAAGGAACACAAGTTGCCCGATCAATTTTTGAAACGAAGATGAATAATCAAATTTCCAATGGAGATTTTGCAATTTTATATAGAACAAATGCTCAATCAAGAGCAATGGAGGAGGCACTAAGGAAATCAGGTATTGCCTATAAAATATATGGTGGATTATCGTTTTATCACAGAAAAGAAATAAAAGACCTACTTGCCTATTTTAGGCTAACTATCAACAATAACGATGAAGAAGCATTTAAACGAATCATCAATTATCCGGCTAGGGGCATAGGACAGACTACTCAAGACAAAATCATTATGTCAGCCGGGCAGAGTGATAGGAAGATTTGGGATATGATAGAGAATTTAAATCAAGACACACTAGGATTAAACTCAGGAGCGATCGGAAAAGTAAACGAGTTTAAGGAAACAATAAAAAGCTTCAAAATAACAATTAAGAATGAAAATGCCTATGAGGCGGGTCATCGGATTGCAGTTAGTTCGGGAATATTAAAAGAATTACATTCAGACAAAACACCTGAAGGTATAAGCAGACATGAAAACATACAAGAATTACTCAACGGACTTAAAGAATTTTCAGAAAAGAAAATATCAGAAGGAGGGAAAGGCACGTTAGACGAATTTATGGAGGAGATTGCCTTACTTACTGATTCAGAAAATGACAAAAACAATAATGAGCCCAAAGTTTCACTTATGACGATTCATGCGGCCAAGGGACTAGAATTTCCATACGTATACATTGTTGGACTTGAAGAAAACCTTTTCCCATCTCAAATGTCTCTTAATTCTAGAGATGATTTAGAGGAAGAAAGGAGGCTTTTTTACGTAGCAATAACCAGGGCAGAAAAAAAAGCAACACTCTCCTATTCTACAACTAGATATAAATGGGGCAATTTAGCCTATTGTGAACCTAGCAGATTTTTGAAGGAGATAAATGAGAAATACATTGAAACTACCGAAAAATCCAAAGATGAAAACTTAAGCAATGTAAAAAAAATCAATTTAGAGAATAACATAAATAAATCGAATCTCTTTAACAGCGGGAATTTCACAAAAGTGAAAAAAGAGATAGGATCTGACGAATCTAGTTTTATAAGCGACGATTTAAAAATATTAAAAACAGGAATGAATGTGGAGCATCAAAGATTTGGAATTGGAAAAGTAATGGATTTAGAGGGAGAATTCCCTAATAAAAAGGCCACAGTCTTTTTTCAAAATGCAGGAGAAAAGCATTTACTTTTACAATTCGCCAAATTAAAAATAATAGATTAAAAATACTATGCAGGTTAGAATACTTATTAAAGCAAATTTTAAAAAATTTAATTCTTAATTTATATATTTGATTTTTACTTATGAATAAAAGAGATACTAAAATGGAATTAGAGTACAACACTGTTCGACCGCATTTAAGACTTACAGAATATGGAAGAAACATTCAAAAAATGATTAACCATGCCATTGAGGAAGAAGATAGAGAAAAAAGAAACATTATTGCAAGGGCAATTATTGCAGTCATGGGTCAGTTAAATCCGCATCTAAGGGACGTACATGATTTTACGCACAAATTATGGGATCATTTATTTATAATTTCTGATTTCAAACTGGATGTAGATTCACCCTATCCAAAACCATCCAAGGAAACATTAACAGAGACCCCAGAAAAAATTAATTATCCGAGAAAAGACATAAAATATCTTCACTATGGTAAAAACATAGAATTAATGATTTCAAAAGCCATAAAAATGGAAAATGGATCTGAAAAAGATGCTTTAATTGAGGTAATTGCCAACCTAATGAAAAAATTCTATGTTAATTTCAATAGAGAAAACGTAACGGATGAAATTATATTTGAACAATTAGAAAAACTATCAAAGGGGGAAATAAAACCGGGAAATTTAAGACTTACGAACGTTCAGGATTTAGTTGCAAGAACTGTAAATGCGGGCTTGACAAAGAAAAAGAACCTCGGGACTAAACCAATGACAGGAAAAACTCAAAAGAAAAAATATTAATAAATTTAAGATAGATTAACTCATGAGCTCATTTGAAATTATTGGCGGCAAACCGTTGAAAGGAGAATTAATACCACAAGGAGCAAAAAATGAAGCGCTTCAAATAATTTGTGCAGTATTATTAACTCCGGAAAAAGTTACTTTGAGAAACATTCCTGAAATTCTGGATGTAATTAAATTGATTGAATTACTAAAATCAATGGGAGTTAAAGTTGAAAAAACAGGACTCAATGACTATACATTTCAATCAGACGAAATAAATTTAAATTTTTTAACTACTTCAGAGTTTAAAAAACAAGCTGCAAGTTTACGAGGCTCAATTATGATTGTTGGCCCAATGCTGGCAAGATTCGGAGTAGGTTATATTCCACGACCTGGTGGTGATAAAATTGGAAGAAGAAGACTAGATACCCATTTTATAGGTTTTCAAAATTTGGGAGCAAAATTCATTTATGACACCAACGAGAGTTTCTATAAAGTTGAAGGAAAAAATTTAAAAGGATGTTACATGTTACTCGACGAGGCTTCTGTAACAGGCACTGCGAATATAATCATGGCAGCAGTCATGGCAGAAGGAATAACAACTATATTTAATGCCGCATGTGAACCATATATTCAGCAGCTATGCAAAATGTTAAATAGTATGGGGGCCAAAATAACAGGAGTGGGTTCTAATCTCCTAAAGATTGAAGGAATTAAATATCTGACCGGATGCGAACATAAAATATTGCCCGACATGATAGAGATTGGGAGTTTTATTGGATTGGCTGCAATGACAGGTTCAGAGATAACGATAAAAGATGTAAGCTATAATGAACTTGGAATTATTCCAGATGTATTTAGGAGACTCGGAATAATCGTTGAGAAGCGTAACGACGATATCTACATACCAAGTCAAAGTAATTATGAAATTGATACTTTTATTGACGGATCAATAATGACTATTGCAGATGCTCCTTGGCCAGGCTTAACTCCCGACTTGTTGAGTATTGTACTAGTTGTTGCTACCCAAGCAAAAGGGAGTGTACTTATTCATCAAAAAATGTTTGAAAGCAGATTATTCTTCGTAGATAAATTAATAGATATGGGAGCTCAAATCATATTGTGCGACCCACATAGGGCAAATGTTATTGGACTAAACAAGCAATTTCCATTGAAGGGTATTTCGATGACTTCACCAGATATCAGGGCGGGAGTATCATTATTAATAGCGGCTTTATCTGCTCAGGGAAAAAGCACGATACATAATATTGAGCAGATTGATAGAGGATATGAAAACATTGATTTACGTTTACAAAAACTTGGTGCAGAGATTAAAAGAATAGATTAAATTCAAAAACTAAAAATCATGAAAAAAATAAATTTAATAATAGGAGTTATTGCTCTTTCATTTCTTGGATTAAGTTTTATAAAAAAACAAGACAAAGCAGAAACCGGAACAGAAATAGGTAACAAAGCACCTGAATTAGCTTATAAAAATCCAGAAGGCAAAACAATAAAGCTATCATCATTAAAAGAAAAAATAGTTTTGATTGATTTTTGGGCATCTTGGTGTGGTCCATGCAGAAGAGAGAACCCAAATGTAGTTGCTGCATACAATAGATTTAAAGATAGTAAATTCAAAAACGCAAAAGGATTTACTATTTACAACGTGTCTTTGGACAATAATGCAGATGCTTGGAGAAGTGCAATCGAAAAGGATGGATTAACATGGACAAATCATGTTAGTGATCTTAAAGGATGGCAGTCTGAAGGGGCAAAAATTTACGGAGTAAATTCAATTCCAATGAATTTTTTAATAGATGGCAATGGAATGATTATCGCCAAAAACTTGAGAGGTACGATGCTGACTCTAGAAATTGAAAAACTAATAAAACAATAATTACAAGGAATAAAACACTTTAAATAGTGGAAATGATTGATGGTTATCAATTTATTTTTTTGCCAAAAAACACAAATTAACTGACAAAATGACTCACTAAAAATTATGGCAAAAAAATTGTAATGCAGACAAAACTTCTAGTAAATAAAATAAACAGAATATATAACCGAATTATGAATAAAAAAGAAAACAATCAGGAGATGAATACTGAGAATTTAGAAAATTTAGACGATACACATACAACGGAATCTGAGTTACAAGAGGAGAAAGCTCAAGAAGAAATCACTAATGATTCATTGCAAAGTAAAATAGATGAATTAAATGATAGGTATTTAAGGTTATATTCGGAATTTGACAATTACAAAAAAAGGACAGGTAAGGAGAGAATTGATTTGATAAAAACTGCCGGTATTGAAATAATTTCAGAGATGATACCTGTATTAGATGATCTTGAGCGAGCTGTTAAATCAAATGAAAAAGTAAATGATATAGAAGCAATAAAAAACGGCATTAAACTAATTTTCAACAAATTAGCAAATTCACTAACAAAAAAAGGATTAGAACCTTTAGAATCAATAGGGAACGATTTTGATGCAGAATTACACGAAGCAATAACAAGCATAGCTGCTCCAAGTGAAGAAATGAAAGGAAAGATAGTCGACGAGGTAGAAAAAGGATACTTACTAAATGGAAAAGTGATAAGATATGCCAAGGTTATAGTAGGTAATTAAGAAGTGAAGGAAAAGAAAATAAAAATAAAAGAGAAATAAGAATATGTCGAAGAGAGATTACTATGAAGTATTAGGTGTTCAGAGAAATGCACCTGCTGATGAGATAAAAAAAGCATATCGTAAATTGGCAATAAAATATCATCCCGACAAAAATCCTGGAAACAAGGAGGCAGAGGAGAGTTTTAAAGAAGCTGCTGAGGCATATGAAGTTTTAAGTAATGCTGATAAAAAGGCGAAATACGATAGATTTGGACATTCAGCAGGAGCAGGAAGTTCAGCTGGAGGAGGAATGAATATGGACGATATTTTCTCTCATTTTGGAGACATATTTGGAGGTGCCTTTGGAGGTGGTGGAGGATTCGGCGGACAGCAAGGAAGAGGCAGACGAGTTAACAGAGGCTCGAACATTCGAGTGAAGGTAAAAGTGAATTTAAATGAAATAGCCTACGGTTGCGAAAAAAAAATCAAAGTAAATAAACAAATCCATTGTAATAGTTGCAGTGGTCAGGGCGCACAAAACACATCAGACTTTTCAACTTGTTCCACTTGCAGAGGAACAGGACAGGTCACGAGAATAACGAATACCATTTTAGGACAAATGCAAACATCCTCTGTTTGCCCTACCTGTGAAGGGGAAGGAAAAATAATAACTAATAAATGTAAATCTTGTTTTGGAGAAGGAGTTGTAAAAGGAGAGGAAATAATTACAATAAATCTTCCTGCGGGTGTTGAAGATGGCATGCAACTATCTATGGGAGGAAAAGGTAACGCTGCAAAACGTGGAGGAATTCCAGGGGACTTAATAGTTGTAATAGAAGAGATTGAAGACGAAAACCTAAAAAGAGACGGCAATAATTTATTCTACGAGCATTATATTAGTATAAGCGATGCCATACTAGGTAGTTCTGCAGAAATACCTACCATAGAGGGGAAAGCAAAAATCAAAATTGAGCCTGGTACTCAACCAGGAAAAACTTTAAGATTAAAAGGAAAAGGCTTGCCAACAATAAATAGTTATGGAAAAGGGGATCTATTGGTGAATGTTAATGTGTGGATTCCGCAGAACTTAGATAAAGACGAACAGAAAATAATTGAAAAGATAAAAGATTCCGAAAATTTTAAACCGAAGCCAGGAAAGCAGGAAAAAAGTTTTTTTTCGAAGATGAAAGATTATTTTGAATAAATAAATTAAAACAAGCTCAATCTAACTAAACCTCCTATTGGGGGTTTAGTTATGTTTGGAATATACTGATGCCCGGGTAGTATGGAAATTTTATCAACACATGACGTTACAAAAGTATATGGTAATCAAACTGCATTAAATGCAGTTTCAATAAAGGTACCCGAAAAAAGTATTTTTGGACTCTTAGGCCCAAATGGTGCAGGAAAAACCTCGTTAATAAGGATAATAAACCAAATTACAGGACCAGATAGTGGTGAAGTAATCTTTAACGGAGAGAAGCTAAATTCAAAGCATATAAATCAGATAGGATATTTACCTGAAGAAAGAGGCCTATATAAAAAGATGGAAGTTGGTGAACAAGC
This sequence comes from Bacteroidota bacterium, assembly GCA_947462515.1. Taxonomy (GTDB): domain Bacteria; phylum Bacteroidota; class Bacteroidia; order JACCXN01; family JACCXN01; genus CANHPJ01. The sequence continues at coordinate 18,138 of CANHPJ010000001.1, forward strand.
CTTATATCTTGCTAGATTAAAAGGTCTTTCGAAGAAGGATGCTACAGATAGACTAAAATATTGGTTTGAAAAGTTTGACATAAAACCCTGGTGGAATAAAAAAATAGAGGAATTAAGTAAAGGAATGGCTCAGAAGGTACAGTTTATAGTCACTGTGCTGCACGAACCTTCTTTATTGATATTAGATGAACCATTTAGTGGCTTTGATCCAATAAATGCTAATCTGATAAGAGATGAAATATTGGAATTGAAAAAAAATGGTACTACTATCATCTTATCAACACATAATATGTCGTCGGTGGAGGAGCTTTGTGATAATATTGCATTAATAAACAGGGCTCACAAAATATTAGACGGATCGGTAAAAGACATTAAAAATCAATTTAAAACAAACACATTTGAAATTCAGTTTAAGGGCAATCATATAGGTTTCACCAATGCTTTATGGAGTGAATTTGAGCTGATTGATATAAATAAAGAAGATGAAATTTCAAAAGCAAAGGTTAAATTACTGAACAACAAAAAAGTAAATCATTTACTGACTACAATTCTACCTGAAGTAGAAATAGTATCAATAAATGAAGTTATTCCAAGTATGAATGAGATATTTATTCAAAAAATAAACGAATTCAAAACAAATTACCCGAATATCTGATAATGAGAAAAATTCTTTTAATAATTCAACGAGAATATTTAACTAGAGTCAAGAAAAAATCATTTTTAATAATGACTATAATAGGACCATTATTAATGGCAGCATTAATGATTGGTTCAATTTGGATGAGTATTGGAATAGAAGAAAGTCAAAAAGTACTGGTTGTAGATGAATCTAGAATGTTTGCTCAGCTAAAAAATTCGGATAGAGTTCATTTTTATTACACGACGATGAAATTATCGGAAGCCAAAGAAAAATTTCATGAGTCAGAATATACAAGTTTAATATACATACATCCAAAAATATTTGAAGGAAATGCTGCAGAGTTGTTTTACAAAAAACAACCTGGATTACTGGCTTATAAGTATATAGAGAGCACCTTGGAGGAGAGACTTGAGCAATACAAATTAATGCGTCTGAAAAGGATGGTTAAAAGCGAATTACTTGATGATTTTTATAGGGATATAAAAACTAGCCTTACGATAAAGCCAATAAACTATAGTGAACCTGGAAAGGAAAAAAAAGAAAGTAAAGAAGCCGGATATATTGGATTTGTCTTTGCCGTATTAATTTATCTATTTATTTTCATGTATGGAGTTCAAGTGATGCGAGGAGTAATAGAGGAGAAAACAAGCCGCATAATTGAAGTAATTATTTCTTCAGTAAAACCATTTGAACTGATGATGGGTAAAATAATGGGAATAGCCTTGGTAGGGTTAACTCAGTTTGTGCTATGGATAATTCTTACAACGGGAATAATTACTATTGCAAAGCAGGTTTTTTTCAAAGAAAAATATAATATTGAAGAAGTAGCAAAAGGTCAAATGAGTATTCAGATGATGAGAGAATTGCAATCTGAAAAGCCTCAGCTTAATCAAGAAGAAATTAGTTCAGTGATTGACAGAATAAATTTTCCATATATGATAGGGATGTTTTTATTTTATTTTATGGGAGGATATTTACTATACGGAGCATTATTTGCAGCAATTGGATCGGCTGTTGATAGTGAATCTGACACGCAGCAGTTCATGTTGCCGGTGACTATACCATTAATTTTTGCGTTTATGGTAGCTCAAAGCGCTATGCAGAATCCACAGGGACCTGTAGCGGTATGGGCATCAATTATTCCCCTCACCTCCCCTATTGTAATGATGATTAGAATTGCAACAGTACCATTCAATGAATTGGCACCACAATTGTTGTTGTCTATGGTATTACTGGTAGTCGCATTTGTTTTGGCTACCTTGATGGCAGGAAAAATTTATAGAACAGGAATATTGATGTATGGAAAAAAAGTTAACTATAAAGAGCTTTGGAAATGGATTTTTTTCAAAAACTGACTCACCTGTAGACATTATAATTGTTTTCACTTGTAGTAAAATAAACAATTATAGGTTAAAATAATTAACAATCAGTTTATGAGAATAGGAATAATTGACATAGGAACTAATACTTTCAACCTTCTGGTTGCAAGCATTAACGAATCAGGAATGGTTAAGTTTATACATTCAACAAAACTTTCAGTTAGATTGGGGGAAGGATGCTATAACAACAATATTCTGAAAGATGCAGCTATAGAAAGAGGACTATTAGCAATTAAAAGTCACATACGCACTGCGAAAGATTTTAATGCTACACATATGATTGCTTTTGGAACTTCTGCGGTAAGGAATGCAGAGAATAAATCTAAATTTATAAATCTTGTTAAAGATAATTTTAACCTAGATATAAATGTAATAGACGGCAATAAAGAGGCTGAATTAATTTACGAAGGTGTAAAATCCGGTTTAGATCTCGGAAAAAACCTTTCTTTGATAATAGATATTGGAGGAGGCAGCACAGAATTTATTATTTCGAACCAAGAAAAAATATATTGGAAACAAAGTATAGAAATTGGAGCTGCAAGATTATTGGAAAAATTTAAACCATCGGATCCTATTAAAAATGAAGAAAAAATTAAAATAGAAAATTACCTTGAAAAAGAGTTAAATGAGCTTTTTAAAAATCTTGAAAATTATTCGATAGATACACTAATAGGATCATCTGGTTCTTTTGACACTTTTGCTGAGATGATTGCTCATAAATTTTATAATCCTAATATTCTTAATGGTAAATTTGAATATAATTTCAATATGGAGGATTATAGGATAACCCACGATCAACTAGTCAAATCAACTTTAGAGGAACGTTTAAATACAAAAGGATTAATAGAAATGCGTGCGGATATGATTGTAATTGCTTCTATATTAGTAAACCTCGTTATCAACAAGTTAGGAATAAAGAACATGAGACTTTCGACTTTTTCTCTCAAAGAGGGGGTAATTGCCGAAATAAAAAACGGGAAAAACTTTAAGATAAACCCAATAAACAAAAATTAACTACAGTTACAATTTTTTAAAGCAATGTCAGTTGTAACTTTTTTAAGTGTTGACTTTTTTGCTGAGCTTTCAATTAAAAAGCTGATCTTCTGTCCTGAATTTAGCTTCCCATCTATAAAATAAACAGGATGTTCTTTATCTAAAGTTATGCTTTTATTAAAATCGACATCGGAACTGCTGATTATTTTTTTTATTTCCTTTTCGTCTAAACTCAAACACTCAATACATTTTTCAAGTTCGGGTGAATAAATCAAGGGAACAGAATCTAATTGTGCTAATACTCTATTTTCAGGGAGCCATTCGCCAATATTTCTATCTCTATTTTTTATTAATGAAAAATAGACTACTATTAAACCAAAAAAAACACCTATGAGGTATAATTTCAATCGTTGTTTGAAATTCATCGAAAAAATAGTAAAATTATAAATAGTAAGAAAACCTTAAACTACCTGTAAGTGAATTAAAATGCGGCAAGCAATAAATCAATTTCCTTGAAAGGTAAACTTAATGATTCCGCCAAATAACGATTTGCTAAATTACCATTATAAATATAAACTCCATTTCGAACACCCTTATCCCTTCTTAGGACATTATTCAAACCTCCTTCATCACCTACATTCAATAAAATAGGAGCAAAAACATTACTCAAGGCATAGGATGCCGTTCTAGAAACTCGTGAAGCTATATTCGGAACGCAATAATGAATAACACCATATTTTCTAAAAACAGGTTTAGCATGGCTTGTAACTTCAGATGTTTCAAAACAACCTCCATGGTCGATACTCACATCAATAATAACAGCACCGAATTTCATTTCACTAACCATTTCCTCAGTAACAACGCATGGTGTTCTGCCTTCCAACCCCCTAAGTGCACCAATAGCGACATCGGCTGTTTTGAGGGCATTCATCAATACTTTTGGTTGTAAAACAGATGTAAACACACGTTGTCCCAGATTATTTTGCAACCTTCTTAATTTGGACAAAGACTTATCAAACACTTTTACACTTGCTCCCAATCCCAAGGCAGCGCGAGCAGCATTTTCTCCAACGGTTCCTGCTCCAATAATAACAACCTCTGTTGGAGCGACTCCTGTAATACCACCTAAAATAGCACCTTGACCATTATGAACATTACTCAAGTATTCAGAGGCGATTAAAATGGAGGCATTTCCTTCAATCTCGCTCATTGAGCGAACAATAGGATACACCCCTTCATCATCTTTTATATAATCGAAAGCAAGCGCGGTAATTTTCTTTGCGATTAACTTTTTGATGTAATTTTCGGGATGAATAGATAACTGTAATGCAGAAATTAAAGTCTGTTTATTTTGCATCATTTCAATTTCTTCCAAGGAAGGTGGTTCTACCTTTAGAATAATATCTGCTTTATAAACTTCCTGTGGTCCGCTTGCGATAATGGCTCCAGCATCACTAAAATCTTTATCTTGAAAATTAGCTGCTTTACCTGCATTAGTTTCAATAACCACTTCGTGTCCATTATTGACTAATAATGCGACTGCATCAGGAACTAATGGTATTCTATTTTCCTGAAAGGAAGTTTCTTTAGGTATTCCAATGAACAAAGAACTTTTCTTTTTACCTAATTCCAATCTTTCCTCCTGAGGCATTAGGCCAATAGCTTTAGAAATTGAGAATATTTGATGAGGAGTTTCCATTTAATTTATTTTTTACAATTTACTATTCTTGTATTATTTTTATTCATCAAAAACACTTTAACAATGTTTTCAGGTAATAAGGATTCTATTCTCTCAGGCCACTCTATGAAGCAAAAATTACCACTATAAAAATACTCTTCATATCCTAAATCGAATGCCTCTTGTTCCTGCTTAAGTCGATAGAAATCAAAATGATAAACGGGCTTCCAATTATGATCTTGATATTCATTTACGATTGTGTATGTTGGGCTACAAACATAATCAAGAACTCCTATTTTTTTACAAAGACTTTTAATTAGAGTAGTTTTGCCTACTCCCATTTCTCCGTAAAAGGCAAAAACTTTACAATCAGATGCAAAGCCAAGAATTTGATCTACTGCCAAACCGAGCATTTCTATGCTACGAATCTCAAATTGAATTTCTTTCACTAAACTATTTGAAAAAACAAATTGACTATTTATTTGAAGGCAAATATATTACTTTAAAAACAATGATGAAGCAGAAAATTACAATCCTAGAAATAAAACCACTTTTTATTTCGGACTTAGAACTATGAAAGGGATAATCATTTCCTCCAAAGAAACACCTCCATGCTGAAATGTATTTCTGTAATAGTTAACGTAGTGATTAAAATTATTAGGATAAGCAAAAAACAAATCTTCTTTGGCGAAGACAAAAACTGAACTTACATGTTGTTTTGGCAAATATGCGTCTGCCGGATTTTTTATTTCAAAAACATCTTTTTTTATATAATCAAGACTTTTACCTTGTTTATATCTCAAATTTGTATTTACATTTTTATCACCAATTACTTTTGATGGTTCATTAACCTTGATTGTACCGTGATCGGTTGTAATAATTATTTTACATTTTTTATCTGAAACTTGTTTGAGAATATCTAACAAAGGGGAATGCTCAAACCAAGAAAGAGTTAATGAGCGGTAAGCAGCTTCATCATCGGCAAGTTCCCTAATCATTTCCATTTCGGTTCTGGCATGGGAAAGCATATCAACAAAATTATATACAATTACATTAAATTGGTTGGTCATTAAATTCGAAACATTTTCCGAGAGTTTTTTTCCAAAACTATAATTAGTCACCTTGTTATAAGAATATTTGAAGTTTTTCCCTGAACGCTTTAAAAGCTCCTCCAAAAACTCGGCTTCATGAAGATTTTTACCCCCTTCTTCCTCATCATTAAACCAAAGTTTAGGGAATTTTTTCTCAATTTCTGAAGGTAATAATCCTGCGAACAAAGCATTTCTCGCATATTGAGTAGCAGTTGGCAGAATACTGCAATACAATTCTTCTTTGTCTATCCTAAAATATTCATTTATAATTGGCTGCAGCACTTTCCACTGGTCATACCTAAGGTTATCTATTAAAATAAAAAAAACAGGATTCTCACTTTTCAATTCAGGGAGTATACTATTTTTAAATAAAGTATGAGACATGATGGGTGCATTATCATTTTTACCAGAAATCCAGCCCAGATAATTCTTTTCAACAAATTTTGAAAAAAGCATATTAGCTTCTTTTTTTTGCATTTTCAAAATTTCCTGCATGCCTTGATCATTTGATTTTTCAAGTTCCAATTCCCAAAACACAAGTTTTTTATAAATTTCTATCCATTCTTGATAATCGAGATGGTCGCTCAATTGCATTCCAATATTTCTAAAATCTTGTTGATAGGCTGAATTGGTTTTTTCACTTACCAAACGTTTCGTATCCAAGTTTTTTTTCAGAGAAAGAAGAATCTGATTAGGATTAACTGGCTTTATAAGATAATCAGATATTTTAGAACCAATTGCATCTTCCATTATAGATTCCTCTTCACTTTTAGTGATCATCACAACAGGAATATCACTACGAATGGATTTGATTTTAGTTAGAGTTTCTACTCCTGATATGCCAGGCATATTTTCATCCAGCAAAACAATATCAATATGATTTTTTTCTACTTCATCAATTGCATCATTTCCATTGTTAACGGTAATCACATTGTATCCCTTTTCTTTAAGAAATAAAACATGTGGCTTTAACAAATCTATTTCATCATCTGCCCATAAAACATTTATTTTTTCCATAAAAAAACTTAACTTAGACTCTTTTTGATATTCAAATACAACAGGGAATAAATATAGCAAAAAACAGGCAGTTTTGAAAAATAGCACTCCTAACAAATTGAAAATATTCAACGATCCCATTTATGGATTTGTTAATATTCCATATGAAATAATTTACGATTTAATAGAACATCCTTATTTTCAAAGATTAAGGAGAATAAAACAATTAGGAATGACTCACCTGGTATACCCCGGTGCATTGCACACGAGATTTCATCACGCGCTTGGAGCGATGTTTCTTATGACAGAGGCAATCGATGTACTGAGGAATAAGGGCAATGAAATAAGCGATGAGGAGGCAATAGGAGCCACAATAGCGATTTTGCTTCACGACATAGGGCATGGTCCTTTTTCGCATGCTTTGGAACATTCAATTGTAGAGAACATAACCCACGAAGACATTTCGGCGCTATTCATGGATAAACTAAACCAGGAATTTGACGGGAAATTGAATTTGGCAATTTCCATATTTAGAGGCCAGTACAAGAAAAGATTTTTACATCAATTAGTTTCAAGCCAACTTGATGTTGACAGGTTAGATTATTTAAAAAGAGATAGTTTTTTTACCGGTGTATCGGAAGGAGTTATAAGTTCTGAAAGAATAATTAAAATGTTAAATGTTGTTGATGATGAATTAGCAGTCGAATCCAAAGGGATTTATTCTGTCGAAAAATTTATCATTGCCAGGCGTTTAATGTACTGGCAAGTATATCTTCATAAAACAGTAATTTCAGCAGAATATTTATTAGTAAACATTTTAAAAAGAGCCAAGGAACTGGCCTCTCAGGATAGAGAATTATTTTGCACACCTGCTTTTAGAACCTTTCTATATAACAAAATAAATAGAGAAAGTTTTGAAACTAACAAAGCCTTATTAGATACTTTTTCTGAACTCGATGACTATGACATTTTCACATCCATAAAAACCTGGACAAAACACGATGACCATGTGCTATCGAAGCTTTGCAGAAATTTAACAAACAGAAACCTATACAAAATAGAAATACAAAAAAATCCATTCAGTAAAGATTATATAGAACAAAAAGTAAAAAAAATAAAAGAAAAATATAATTTTTCAGAAGAGGAAAGTAATTATTTTGTTTTTACCAATTTCATCTCAAACAATGCTTATAATCCACAAATTGACACGATTAACATCATAGATAAGGACAGCAATTTAATAGACATAGCCGAAGCAGCTGATCAATTAAATATCTCAGCACTTTCAAAACCGGTAAAAAAATACTTTCTTTGCTATCCTAAAGATATTTAACACGAGCAAAAGTTTAATTAATATAAATTTTGAGCTATGGAATTTACAGCTGCTAAAATAGCACAAATACTGGAAGGAACCGTTGAAGGAAATCCAGAGATAAGTGTAAATACACTTTCAAAAATTGAAGAAGGGACAAACAAATCAATTACCTTTTTAGCTAATCCTCAATACACTCCATACATATATACAACAGATGCATCAATTGTTATAGTAAACAGGAGCTTTGTTCCAGAAAAACCACTAAAAGAAACATGCACCCTGATAAGGGTTGATGACGCATATAAGGCTTTTGCGATGCTTTTGGATGCTTACAATACTTTTAAAACTAACAAAACTGGCATCGAACCTCAATCATATATTTCCTCATCTGCAAAACTAGGCCAACAACTTTATGTTGGGTCCTTTGCCTATATAGGAGAAAATGTAATTATTGGTAACAATGTTAAAATATACCCACATTGTTACATTGGAGATAACGTTGTAATTAAAGATAATACGACAGTTTTTTCAGGTGTAAAAATATATCATGATTGTATCATAGGTAAATCATGCACGATACATGCAGGGGTTGTAATAGGCGCAGACGGGTTTGGCTTCGCCCCTAATCAGGAAAACAATTATATAAAGGTTGCCCAGATAGGAAACGTGATACTTGAAGATCATATAGAAATTGGATCAAACACAACTATTGACAGAGCTACTTTAGGGTCAACAATAATAAGAAAAGGAGTTAAACTGGACAACTTAATTCAGATTGCGCATAATGTAGAGATTGGAGAAAACACCGTAATAGCATCCCAAACAGGAATTGCAGGATCAACAAAAATCGGTAGCGACTGCATGATAGGCGGTCAAGTTGGAATAATTGGTCATATAACAATAGCAAACAAGGTAAAAATTGCGGCACAATCAGGGGTAGGTTCAAGTATTACAAAAGAGGGTGAAATTTTGCAAGGATCACCAGCATTTACAATCGGTGATTTTAAGCGCTCCTATGTATCATTTAGAAATTTACCTGAGATAAGTGGGAAGATAAAAGAACTAGAAGAAAACATTAAAGAGCTAAAAAAACTAGCTAAATCATTACAAGATGAGTGAAAAACAAAGAACAATAAATACAAGTGTAAGTGTTTCAGGAATAGGCTTGCACACAGGGAAAAAATCTACATTAACTTTTAAACCTGCACCTGAAAATCATGGATATAAGTTTCAAAGAATTGATTTAGAAGGACAACCAATCATAGTTGCAGACGTAGACAATGTTATTGACACATCCAGGGGTACTACACTTTCAAAAAACGGAGCCAATATTCATACTACAGAGCACGTATTAGCAGCTTTAGTAGGCTCTAAAGTTGACAATGTATTAATGGAAATTGATGGCCCTGAAGTACCAATTATGGATGGAAGCTCATTACTTTTCATAAAAGCGTTAGAACAAGCAGGATATATAGAACAAGCCGCTGAGAGAGAATATTTTGTTATAAAAGAAAACATCACATTCGAGGACCCTGAAAAGGGAGTAGAAATGCTTGCTGTTCCGCAGGAAGATTATAGACTGACAGTTATGGTAGACTATAAATCAAAATTATTAGGAACGCAGCATGCATCGATGTATAATCTTGAGGAGTTCAAAACTGAAATTTCACCCTGTAGGACTTTCGTATTTTTGCATGAACTGGAGGCATTATTGGAGAAGGATCTAATCAAGGGAGGAGATCTCGACAATGCAATAGTGATGGTGGCAAGAGAAACAAAGCAAGAAGAATTGGATAAACTAGCCAGTTTATTAAACAAACCTAAGGTAGAAATAAAAGGAATAGGAGTTTTAAACAATACCGATTTAAAATTCGAAAACGAGCCTGCAAAGCATAAATTACTTGACATAATAGGTGATTTAGCCTTAATTGGAAAGCCAATTAAAGGTCACATTTTGGCAGCAAGACCAGGGCATGCGGGGAATGTAGCATTTGCAAAAAAGATTAAACAAATCATAAAAGAGCAAAGTAACAATGATGCTCCGCATTATGATCCGAATATAGCTCCAATTTTCAACATTAATGATATCACCGGATTGCTTCCTCATCGTCAACCTTTTCTATTGATTGACAAAATAATAGAGATGAGCGAAAATCATGTGGTAGGATTAAAAAACGTGACCATGAATGAGGAGTTTTTCAAGGGTCACTTTCCGGGGAGTCCAGTAATGCCGGGAGTACTATTAATAGAGGCGATGGCTCAAACGGGAGGAGTCTTCACATTAAGTTCTGTTCCAGATCCAGAAAACTACCTCACCTATTTTATGAAAATAGACAAAGTAAGGTTTAAGCAAAAAGTATTGCCAGGTGATACTGTTCTATTCAAGCTTGAGTTACTTACTCCGATTCGCAGAGGAATATGCCATATGTATGGCAAAGCTTATGTTGGAAAAAACGTAGTAATGGAAGGTGAATTAATGGCACAAATTTCAAAAATAAAATAAAACATGGCGCATAATCTTTCTTTCATTCATCCAGATGCCAAGATTGGAAAAGATGTAGTAATAGAACCCTTTGCATACATAGCAGGAAATGTTGTAATTGGGGAGGGCACATGGGTTGGTCCAAACGTAACAATAATGGATGGAGCCAGAATAGGAAAAAACTGTAAAATTTTTCCAGGAGCGGTAATATCGGCTATTCCTCAAGATTTAAAATTTGCCGGAGAAGACACACTCACTGAAATAGGAGACAATACTGTAATAAGAGAATGTGTTACCATAAACCGAGGTACTACTGACAAATACACAACCAAGGTAGGTGACAATTGTCTTTTAATGGCATATGTTCACGTAGCTCACGATTGCATATTAGGCAATAATATCATAATGGCCAATAGTGTAAATCTGGCAGGACATGTTAATGTTGAGGATCATGTTATATTAGAGGGATTAGTAGCTGTTCAGCAATTTGTAACTATCGGAGCACATGCATTTGTCACAGGAGGGTCTCTAGTGAGAAAAAACATCCCTCCTTTCGTAAAAGCAGCAAGAGAGCCCTTGACATACATGGGTGTTAATAGCGTTGGATTGCGACGAAGAGGATTTTCAAATGAACAGATCACTCAGATTGAGGAAATCTATAGAACTATATATGTAAGAGGTCACAACACTTCAAACGCACTCTCCATAGTTGAATTGGAAGCTCCAAATTCAAATGAGAAGGATCAGATACTCACTTTCATCCGAAAGTCTACAAATGGGATAATCCGAGGAATGTTTAATGCTGTTTAATATACTTTAAAAGAAAAGTTAAAATTTCAAAACTTATTACCATTAAATAATCCTGAAACCAGTAAAGAAAACAAAATGAAAATCATACTCAAGGATATTGGAAAAAGATTCAATAGGGAGTGGGTTTTCAAGAATATAAACTTAGAGTTTGAAAATTCAGGGGGCGTTGTAATATTGGGGGGCAATGGCTCAGGTAAATCTACATTTTTAAAAGTATTAGCGGGAAATACCCTTCCCTCGGAAGGTTCTATAAAATACCTTGATGAACAGTCCAGAACTATTGCATCAGAGTCAATTTTCAGAAGCTTATCATTTTCAAGTCCATACCTGGAACTTTTCGATGAGTTTTCGTTGAAAGAAACTTTAAATTTCCACTCTAAATTTAAGCCCTTATTACTTGGCAACACCGAAATAATTGAATTAGCCTATTTGGATAAAGCAACTGAAAAGCCGATTAAACATTTTTCATCGGGAATGAAACAAAGAGTTAGATTGGCCTTAGCAGTACTTTCGGATTGCCCTATTCTTTTTCTTGATGAACCTACCTCAAATTTGGATTCAAAAGGCATATCTTGGTATAAAGAAATAATTGAGAAATACGCAAAAAACAAGCTTATTTTTGTTGGATCAAACAATCAAGAAAACGAATATTTTTTTTGTAATAAAAGCATAAATATTGAGGCATATAAAGCATAAAAATATTTCAAACAATAAGCAGATTTCTAATTAAAACATCAAGAGGATTTTATAAAAAAGCTTTTTAAATTCAAACTATTAAAAGCTGAATATTTAAACTTTTTTTCCACACAACTGTTTTGTAAAAAGGACAAAGAAGGCTATTTTATTGAAATTACATGTTGCAGTTTTAATGAATAACCTTAACTTTGCCCACCAAAAATTAATCAAAAACAAAAACAAAAATGGCTACTACTCAAGACGTAAATGTTGGAACTATTATCAGATACAATAATGAGCTTTGTCAAATTATTGAATGGCAACATAGGACACCCGGTAATCTTAGAGCTTTTTATCAAGCAAAAATGAGAAATCTTATTTCAGGTAAATTGGCAGAATATCGATTCAGATCAGGAGAGAGCATAGTAACTGTTAGGATAGAGTATAAGATGTTGCAATATATTTATGAAGAGGGAGACAGTATAGTTTGTATGGATAACGAAACGTTTGAACAACTTTATATTCCTACTGCCTTATTTGGAGAAACCTTTAAATTTTTAAAAGAGGGAATGGAAGTTAAGGTTTCATTTGAGGATGAGACGCCAATTTTGGCTGAAGGACCAACTTTTGTGGAGCTAATCATAACCTACAGTGAACCTGGAGTGAAGGGAGATACAGCGACTAATACTCTAAAACCGGCAACGTTGGAGACAGGCGCAATAGTAAATGTTCCATTATTTGTTAACGAGGGTGAAAAAATTAAAATAGATACCAGAACAAGTTCTTACGTTGAACGAGTAAAATAAATTAAAGAAGTAATCTTTTACTTTTAAACCTAATTTTGGGTTAGACAATTAAAAAAGTTAATAAAACCAAACAGTTTTATTAACTTTTTTCTTTTATGCAAATTACGACATTAATTCTAAAACATAAGAAATATTGATTCTGATGAGTAAACCAATTAATCATAAGAACAAAAAAAACATAAAAGATTTAAAACTTGACATCTTGTTAGAAATAACAAAATCGATAAATAGCAACGCATCTACAGAAACATTGCTTGGGAAATTCAAGGAGTTTATGACTAACGAATTAATGATTTCAAAACTATTATTATATAGCTATAACAACCGTTGGGAAATAATTTTAAATTTTGGAATGGACGAAGAAAAGACGGATAAAGAAATAAACATAGAAACAGATTTAAAGCCCGTTAAAGAAATCACAACACTTCGGAATTCAACAAATGAGCACTTTAATAATTTTGAGGTAATAATTCCGGTATTCCACAAAACAGAGCCTCTCTCCTATCTTCTAATAGGAAAAAGTAAAAAAAGCGCAAATTTAAAAACCAGTGTTTCAAGGCATCTTCCATTTATTCAAACATTAACCAACATAATTATTGTAGCAATTGAAAACAAAAAACTTGCCAGACAAAGATTTATACAAGAAGTAACAAAAAAAGAATTAGCACTTGCCTCTCAAATGCAGGCGATGCTATTTCCAGATGATTTACCCAATAACGAAAAACTAGAAATTTCCGCTATATATAAACCATTACATGAGGTCGGCGGGGATTATTATGATTTTATCCGTATAAATGAATATGAAGTATTTATTTGTATGGCTGATGTATCAGGCAAGGGGGTTTCAGCAGCCCTATTAATGTCGAATTTTCAGGCAAATCTGCATGCATTGACAGGAAGCAAAACATCCTTAATTGATACCATAAAAGTGCTTAATAAAAAGGTTAATTTAAGTGCAAAAGGAGAAAAATTCATCACCTTATTCATCGCTAAATACAATCAAAAAACAAAACTTTTAAGTTATATAAATGCAGGTCATAATCCACCATTATTAATGAGTGGAGATAAGGTAAACATATTAAAAACAGGATGCGCAGGTCTCGGAATGTTTGAAGAAATAGGAACCATTCTTCAGGGAGAGGTCACTGTAAGCCCAAATTCAATATTACTCTGTTATACTGATGGGATAACAGAGATAGAAAATGAAAAAGAACAAGAATATGGTTTATCGCGTTTAAAAAAGGTATTAAAAATTAACAGGCAAGAAAAAATGGAAAAACTTAATTCAGAAATTATGAAAGGAATAGAACAATTCAAAGGCTTGAAACCATTTGTTGATGATATAGCTTTATTAAGCTGCAGGTTAAATTAATTTTTTTTATCAAAAGAGCTATAAAAACAAATTTTACCTTGAACAAAACATAGTTAAAACAACAATAAATTGCTCGATTTATTCTTGAACCGCGAGTTCCTTTTTATGATAAATATCCATTGCTGTTATAATGGCAACAAAAGCCCAAAATGGCACAGCAGCCTTATCAGTATCCAAAAAATTATTAATAAATCCATGAACAACATAGGTTGTAAATCCAAGCAAAACAGCCAAAATAAGTTTTTTATTATCCTTATCAGAGATAGAATAATACAACAGTGACCCTCGATAGTACACAAAAAATATAATAACAATATAGGCTAGCGTACCAAAAACACCTTGTTCGGCAAGCGGTCCAATATATTCACTATGAGCATTTCCAAGCGTTCCTGCATTTGTACTGATAATCGTTTTTTCGGTAGAATGCTGGTACGGGGCATATAAAAACATATACGTACCAGGACCAAAACCTACGAAGGGTCTTTCGTAAAACATTCTAAAAGCAGACTGCCATCTATTGATACGCTCTAAATTAGAAGCATCAGAATTGATATTGGAAATAGACTGAATATGCTCCGCCATATTATTTGAAGAGTCTTGGCGATTTCTTTCAAGTTTCATTAGAATATCACTTTTAAAAGCTAAAATTAATGTTAGGAATATGGCCCCAAAAATAAAAAGGAATTTAAAATTTATTTTAAAATAGTAGATTAAAAATACGCCAAGAGCAACTACAAGACTTAACCAGGCAGCTCTTGTATAGGAAAGAACTATACCAGCAATAAGTATAATCGTGGCTAATAAAACCAAAAACTTTATTGTGTTGGAGTATTTTTTTTTATAAAGGACGATTATTAATGGGAACATCATTGCAAGTAGGGCGCCATATGAAGTATGATCATTAAAAAACGGATCCATAACCCAATGGGCTGACTCATGGTTAAAACCATATGCAGCATGATTGACGATAGTATAAAGAACAACTGCACAAAGTGGAATCAGAAAAAACACCAAAAAACGTTTAATATTGGCATATTTTTTAAAGAAGAGGACTCCAAAAAAATAGAACGGAACAATAAACCAAAGGCGAGCAATTATGAACTTTATAGAAACGACAGGCAACTGGCTTGTTATACTTGTAAGAACATTCCAAAAAATACTAAAGATTATTGCTAGGGAGATGGGATGTTTAATAATTGCAAAATCATACTTACGCTCATAAATTATTTTCAAAAAAAACAAAAACAAAACACCTGCTAACAGAGGTTCTGTTGGCAAGGATAAAGCAAGCCCAAAATCCGTATCGCCCAAATTTATGGAAAGGGGGGTAAAAAAAGCAATTATTAACAGCACCTTGTCTAATTGAAAAAAGGTTAGTCCAATAAGCAAGACTGCAATTGGAAGGAGCGTTAACCAATAAAATTGATACGTTATAAGCAAGGCATTAATTACAATGAAGCAAATACTGAATATGTAAATAATTTTATTGCTAATTGTTGGACGCAAGATGCAGTATGATTAATTATTGTTTAAGATCAATTTCAAGCTTAATATTCTTAAAACTCTCATAACCAATTATTAGAACAATTGAAAAAAGAAGAGCAGAAATACTAGAAACAAGAACAATTAGCCACCTTACCGGATAGGATTTTTTTTCTGCAGGATAGGCATTATTTAGAAGGAATTTATGGGTAATATTTTCCTGTGCATCTACTTTAGCTTCTTCATATTTTACTTTTAACAATCTGAATTGTTCCCTATCCAATTCCAGGATTTCGGATAAAGAGACGTATGCGCCACCATATTTGGAAATATTTTCTAGCTTTTCTTCCAATGCTTTAATTCCAGCCTTATCGCCTTTTTGAAGCGCTATTGCATATTGAGCATTAAACACCTCTGCTTGAGACTCATAGTCATTTACACCCTTCTCTCTAATTTTAGTGAGCGAATCTTCCATTAATTGAATTTCCTGATTCATTTTAAGATATTCACTTTCTACTATTTTAAAACCCTGCATTGCTCGTTCTCGTTGCATTCTATTTTTAACAGTATCTAGAAGTGCTCCAATATCATTGGCAATGTTTGCGGCAATTTGAGGATCAGCATCAAGAACGTCAACCTTAACTGACATAAATTCAGTTCGCCTAAAACTTATGTTACTTTCATATTCTTTGAATAATTTGGTGTATTTAAAAGGGTCGTTGGGATCAATATTATAATGAGAGATTAAATCGAATTTTTGAACCACTTTAGACCTTATTTCATCAGAATTTAAAATTTGGAGCATCTGTTCGGCTTGTTCTTCTTCTCCAAACTCAGTAATATCATATTTACCCTGCACATTGGTAGTTGCAAGCAAAGCTTTTGATATGGATCCAGTTGTTGTAGGAAACATTATCAAAGTTGATTTGAATTTAGGAGTAATAAACAAGGGAGAGGATGCGATGCCCGAAATTATAGTTGCCAGAATCGTAATAATCAGAATAGGCTTTCTCTTAATGTATAAAAATCCAATTAAATTGGTAGAATCAAAATCGGATTTTTTTTTAGTGCTTTCCATGTTCAAATTTTCCATTAATTAGATCAAAAAGTTTAAAATCGATTTATAAGTTATTTATTATGTAAATAGGCTTTGAGAATAATTCGGCAATTATTCATAAAAAATTGATAATGAAAAACTTAGAACATCACTCATCGGATTTAACAATCATATAAATGGACTTAATACTTATAAGACGAGTCACGAATGCCCAAATGAATGCAGCTATTGTCATTAGAACAAAATTAATCATCCAGCTACTACTGATATATTTGGAGAAAACTGCAATTAAAAAAACACCTAATGTAAAAACAGCAAATTTTATGACAAAAGCATAGTCAGTTTTCATTTTAAATACTTTAACCGCAATAAATACCTGAAACAATGCTGTTAAAACTTGAGTAATCAGACTCGATATGGCTGCACCAGTTGCCTGGTATTTGGGAATTAAAATTATATTTAATGTAAGATTTATCACCATGCCAATAAGAGCCATAAAATTAAGATATTTTAAGTTTCCATTAGCAGTTAAAAGAGTACCAAAAATATAGGTAGTTGAGACTGCAACAAAGCAAGACATTAATATACCAAAAACAACGGCTGAATTCTCAATATTTTTGACATACATCAAATTCATTAAATCTCCGCTGTAGAAATACGAACCTATTGCGACAATTAAGGCGGGGGCTAGCAATAAAGAAGCAGAAAGCTTTACCATGTCCTCAACCCGTTGTTTAAGTTTTATCATACGGGCAAATATGGGTAATAAGAGACCTGCGAATAAATAAGCAATCATATTTGCCGAATCTAAAAGACGGTAGGCCTGAGCATAAATACCAGACTGTATAGCACCATCCGGGAGCATACGTTCAAGCATAACAGTATCAATTCTATTATAAAAAGTCATTAACAACACTAGGATCGCATAGGGAAAACTTTGTTTTAAAATCATTTGAAAGAAAGAATAATTCCATCGTAGCTTCAAAAACTCGGCTTTTGCAATGACAAGGAAAAAAGTAATGAGGGCAGTAATAAAATAACCCGCAAACTGCGCATAAACAAACCACTCGATTTTAAATTCTCCATCGGTAACATTTCCCCAGAGAAGCACTATACAAATGGCAATCATAATTGTGCGATCCATTACTGAAACTAGGCTATCGGTTTTAAAAAGGTGCAGCCCTGCAAGATTAGATCTCAAATACAAAATAAAAGAAACTAAAAACTGATTAAATGCCAGAAGAAATAGCATCCAGAGTTGTTTTGAGGAGTATCCGATAGCGAAACCAATAGATAAGGCAACTACCATATATATCCCCGCAAGCATAAATTTAAGTATTAAAATACTTGAAAGATGCTTGGTTAATAGTTGATTATTCTGGGCTATATTTTTATTATTGAAATTAGTAATTCCAAAATCAAGGAAAATATTAAACAGAAAAGAAAAATTAAACAAAGCAAAATAAACCCCATAGTCAGCGGAATTACTTATTACATTTTGAACCTCCCTATCAATTCCCAGCATCCATATTGGCTTAATCATCAAATTAAGCAAAAGCAGCAAAGCAAGATTTGTAATGAATTTTTTCTGCATTAAAAAATAGAAATTAAAAACACCGTTAAATAATTAAAACACAAAACCGTTCAATAAAAAAGAGCATTATCAATAAAAACAATTTATAATTTTGAGTCACAAAAATATATAAATTAAACTCAGTATAAAATTTTAAAATAAATTTGCAAAAAAGATTAGAAGTTGTTGTTATTAAACTACCAATTAGGAATTTCTGAGGCAGGATGCGATGAAGCTGGCCGTGGTTGTCTAGCCGGGCCCGTATATGCGGCTGCGGTAATACTTCCTCCGAACTTTAGTCATGAATTATTAAACGACTCGAAGCAAGTAAGTGAGGCCAATAGAAATACCTTGAGAAAAATAATTGAGGAGCAGGCAATTGATTGGGGTGTTGGTATTGTTTCGAATGAAGAAATAGATGAAATAAACATACTAAATGCATCTTTTTTGGCAATGCACAGGGCAATAGATAAGCTAAAAAAGAAACCAAAACACCTGTTGATTGACGGAAACAGATTTAATCCGTATAAAAAAATAAAACATAAATGTATAATTGGAGGTGATGCTCTTTACCTTTCAATTGCAGCAGCATCCATTTTAGCGAAAACGCATCGCGATGAATACATGCAAAAACTTCACATAGTCCACCCAGAATACGGCTGGTTCAATAACAAGGGCTACCCTACCATTAAACATCGTCAGGCTATTCTTACATATGGTATAACTGAGCACCATAGAAAATCCTTTCAATTATTTGATAAACAGCACAATCTGAACTTTGAACAAGAATGACTCGGATTAAATAAAAGTTGTGTTATAACATTAAAACGTCGGTAGTTTTTATAGTATATTTATAACAAACACTAATTAAATTTAAATCAGACCTAGATTTTTTTTACCAAAAGAACAATTCATCAAATAAATGAAACCATTAGCGGAGAGAATGCGACCAACAAGTTTAGATACTTATGTGGGTCAAAAACATTTAATTGGGGAAGGAGCAGTTTTAAGAATGATGGTAGAAAAAAAGATGATTCCATCTATGATCTTATGGGGGCCTCCCGGGGTGGGTAAAACAACGTTAGCCAATATAATAGCTAATGAAGCAAAACGTCCATTTTATTCATTAAGCGCAATAAATAGCGGAGTTAAAGAAGTGCGAGACGTAATTGAAAAAGCGGAAAAAAATAGTTTTTTTGGAGCCAATAATCCAATTTTATTTATAGATGAAATACACAGATTCAGCAAATCGCAGCAAGATTCACTTTTAGGTGCTGTTGAAAAAGGGACAATTACTCTTATTGGAGCAAGTACAGAAAACCCTTCATTCGAAGTTATATCAGCTTTGCTCTCAAGATGTCAAGTTTATATATTGAATTCCTTAACAGAAGATGAGTTGGTGGGATTAGTAAATTATGCTTTAGTAAAAGATGAATACATCGCTTCAAAAAAAATCGAGATAACCGAATACGAAGCACTTGTAAAACTTTCAGGGGGCGACGCAAGAAAACTTCTGAACATCCTTGAATTAGTCATAGGAACTCTCTCCTCAGGTGAAAAAAAAATAACTAATGAGATCGTATTGTCAAAAATCAACAAAACAATTCCATTGTATGATAAAGCCGGCGATCAGCATTACGACATTGTATCAGCATATATAAAATCAATAAGGGGGAGTGATCCAAATGCGGGAGTATATTGGCTTGCAAGAATGATTGAAGGCGGAGAGGATCCACTTTTCATTGCAAGAAGACTGTTGATACTAGCCTCAGAGGACATCGGGAATGCCAATCCAACGGCATTAGTAATTGCAAACAATTGTTTTCAAGCAGTTAATTCAATTGGATGGCCCGAATCAAGAATTATACTTGCACAAGCTACCACCTACCTTGCATCTTCACCAAAAAGCAACGCTTCATACACATCGATCAATGATGCTCAAGAGTTAGTCAGAAAAACAGGTAATCTTCCCATACCAATTCATTTAAGAAATTCACCCAGCAAATTGATGAAAGACCTTGACTATGGAAAGGACTATGAGTACAGTCACTCCTACCCAAACAATTTTTCTGATCAAGAATATCTACCAAAAGAAATTTCAGGAAAAAAACTATATAACCCAGGAGAAAACGCAAGAGAAAGAGAAATAAGAAGCTATTTAAAAGGGCTTTGGAACGAAAAATATGGTTATTAATAATAAATGAAATGCCTAAAAAACTTCATTTTGTATATATTTTTGGATAAAACCTTTAAAAAATAAGTTGACATTCTATTTTTGCTAAATTAGCATACCTAAAAGCAAGTGTGGAAAAAGTTTTAATTCCAAATGAATTATAATCAAAATAAAAAAAATGATTTTCCCCAATAATTCAGCGCCACGTTGGCTTATTTTCGCAACAGACATAACAGTTTGTGCTATATCTATTATACTAGCATATTTATTAAGATTTAATTTTAAAATACCCGTAGAGTATTATTACTCATTAAAAATTAATGTATTATTAATATTATGCACTAGGACAATTACTTTTTTGTTTAGTAAAACCTATTCAGGAATTATAAGATATACGGGCACTCAAGATGCACAGAGAATTTTCTTAGTTGTTTCTTCAGGAACTTTATTTTTCGTTGTATTAAACACCATTACTTTTTTCTTTATAAATCAGGTTTTCGTAATTCCGTTTTCAATATTAATTATTGACTATATGGCCACAGTATTCGGCTTGATAACATTCAGGATATTGGTAAAAGTTTTGTATTTTGAAACAAGAAATCCATACAAGGAAAAAAGAAATGTAATCATATACGGAGCGGGAGAGTCCGGGCTAATAGCAAAAAGGACATTAGACAGGGATGCAGGGTCGAAATATAAAGTTTTTGCATTTATAGACGATGACCCTAAAAAGTTAAACAAAAAAATGGAAGGAGTTACCATTTTCGGGACGAATAAATTGTCGGAAATATTTCAAAAAAATGAAATAGCACATTTAATTATTTCAATTCAAAACATTGCACCTGAAAGAAAAAACGAAATAATTGAAACTTGCCTGGCTCACAATACCAAAATATTGAATGTTCCACCAGTTAACAAATGGATAAATGGAGAGTTAAGTTTCAAGCAAATTAAAAAGATAAACATAGTTGAATTACTTGAGAGAGCCCCAATTATGCTGGATGAGAAAAACATTAATCTTCAAATACAAAACAAAATAATTCTTGTAACAGGAGCTGCAGGATCTATAGGAAGCGAAATTGTGAGACAAGTATCAAAATACAACCCAAAAAAAATAATTTTATTAGATCAGGCGGAATCGGCACTTTATGAATTAGAACTTGAAATGCTTGAAAAAAACAAATCATCCATTATTGAAATAGTAATTGGAGATGTTCGAAATAAGCAGCGGATGGAAAATTTATTTCGAACTTTTAAACCGGAACTAGTATATCATGCGGCTGCATATAAACACGTTCCATTAATGGAAAACAATCCATCTGAATCGATACTTACCAATATAATGGGGACTAAGATAATAGCCGATTTATCCTCATTACACAACATATCACAGTTCGTAATGGTATCGACCGACAAAGCAGTAAACCCAACGAACGTAATGGGCGCCTCAAAAAGAATTGCAGAAATATACACACAATCATTAAACAAATGCTCCAAAACTAAATTTGTGACAACCAGATTTGGGAATGTCTTAGGTTCTAATGGATCTGTTATTCCAATATTTCAGAAACAAATTGAAAATGGAGGGCCAATTAAAATCACACACCCGGAAATAACAAGATATTTTATGACTATTCCGGAAGCATGTCAATTGGTTTTAGAGGCCGGAACAATGGGAAAGGGAGGAGAAATATTTATTTTTGATATGGGTAAATCGGTTAAGATTATTGATCTTGCAAAAAAAATGGTAAAACTATCAGGATTGGAGCTTGGAAAAGACATACAAATAATATTTACCGGATTAAGGCCTGGAGAAAAACTTTACGAAGAACTATTAAATGATTCCGAGAATACGATTGCAACACATCACAATCAGATATTGATAGCAAAAGTTTCGGAATACAATTTTGAAGAAATATCTGAGAAAATTGAACAACTTATAGATTTATTTGATTCGCAAGATAACTTCAACATTGTTGCAAAGATGAAAGAAATCATTCCTGAATACATCAGTAATAATTCAATTTATTCAAATCTGGACAAAGAGGTTGTAGAATAATAAAACAAATAGTGCATAATTTAAAAGAACCATTTAAGGTGTAATGCGCATGGTCTAAAATATTTAAATCAGGAGAGCTTTTTTAACAATTAAATCTTATATTTGTTTGAATTAAGAACAATTACTCTAACAATATTGTTAATAGGAATTAAACATGGATGATAGGTTAAAATTCATTGATGAAATCTATAAGACAATGTATAAGGAACAGATTGTTCTAAGTTATATTGGCAGCGTCACGCCTGAGATAGTTAATGCACTATTAAAAAGTTTTAAAAATGATGATTTTGTATTAAAAGACCAAGTTGGTTTGAAAAAACGGGTGTATAAAATCATTGTAGAGTGTTTAGAAAACATAAGCCGGCATTCAGAAATAACAGATGAAAATCTTCCTCCATCAATATTTTTACTAGGTAAAGAATCCTCAAATTTTTTTATTATAAGCGGTAATTTCATTTACAATACCCAAGTAAATGACATAACAAATATGATAGATAAGATAAATGGCATGGATACTGATTCAATTAAGGATAAATATCTAGAAGTTCTTGCCAATGGTTTAATTTCAAAAAAAGGTGGAGCAGGATTAGGGATGTATGATATTGCATTGAAATCAGGAAACAAATTGGAATATAATTTCAGATATGCAAATGAAACCACATCATTATATATATTAAAAGTCAAAGTTGATTTATAATTTTTTTTACTAATACCATGAACCCATTTATTATTGAACAGTCCGAATTTTCTCCATCAATAATCTTTGATCCGAGCAATTCAAAGTTTGAAATAACAGGCGAGTCAAGACCTGAAAATGCAGGAAAGTTTTATGAATCAGTCATCAAATGGCTAGATCAGTACTACGATGACATACTTTCCAAAAAAGAACTTTCAAGTACTGAAAAAATTTATTTTGACATCAAACTGGAGTATTTTAATTCAACCTCCGCAAAATATATTCTAGATTTATTAAAGGTGCTTGACAACTATTATAAGAACGGGCACTTAGCCAAGATTAACTGGCATTTTGATGCTTTAGATGAAGACATGAAAGATTCCGGCGAACAATTTTCAAAGCTTGTAAAAGTTCCTTTCGCATTTATTCAACAATAAAATCAAACGTATAATTTAAATTTAAACACCTTATTGCGAAACAATAAGGTGTTTGTTATTAAGTACAGAAAATAAAATCTATATGAAAAAAATATTAGCTAATGACGGCATTGACGAAATGGGAAAAAGCATTCTTGAGAAAGCTGGATTTACCGTTATCACTGAAAAGGTAGCACAGGAAAATCTTGTTAACAGAATAAATGAGGAAAAATATATAGGCCTAACCGTAAGAAGCGCTACCAAAGTAAGAAGAGACATTATAGACAATTGCCCCGGATTAAAACTAATAGGAAGAGGGGGCGTAGGCATGGATAACATAGATGTAGAATATGCAAGAGAAAAAGGAATTATAGTGGCCAATACACCGGCAGCTTCGAGCGTTTCAGTAGCAGAGTTGGTAATGGCCCATTTATTTTCAATGGTTAGATTTTTATACGATTCAAATAGAAAAATGCCATTAGAAGGAGATACAAATTTCGCGGAATTGAAAAAGAAATTTGCAGAAGGCTCGGAGGTATCAGGAAAAACGATTGGCATAATTGGTTTCGGAAGAATTGGTCAAACAGTTGCAAAATACGCTTTAGGCCTGGGTATGAATGTTAAGGCTTACGACCCTTTTGTTAAAAGTGCATCAATTAAAATCACATTTTTCAATAATCAGAGT
Source organism: Bacteroidota bacterium (assembly GCA_947462515.1). Lineage (GTDB taxonomy): Bacteria > Bacteroidota > Bacteroidia > JACCXN01 > JACCXN01 > CANHPJ01. The sequence continues at coordinate 42,496 of CANHPJ010000001.1, forward strand.
ATAGATTTACAAATAGAGACAGTTTCTTTAGAAGATCTATTAAAAGAGAGCGACTTTATCACACTGCATGTACCTGGTGGAGAGATCATTACCAAAAAAGAATTTGCCTTAATGAAACCAGGTGCAGGAATTATAAATACAGCCCGAGGAGGTGCAATTAATGAAAACGACCTAATTGAAGCCTTGAATTCCAAAAAAGTAGCCTATGCAGCATTAGACGTATTTGAGAACGAGCCAATGCCAAAAAAAGAACTTTTAACACATCCAAGAATTTCTTTGACACCGCATATTGGAGCAGCTACTAATGAAGCACAAGAGAGAATAGGTATTGAATTGGCAGAAAAAATCATAGAAGCATTAAAACAATAATCACAAAAGCAGATTAAAGGGGCACTTTCAATCTGCTTTTTATTTCTAATAAAATGGCCATCATTAAACCTTTTAAAGGCATTAGGCCTACAAATGACAAGGTTCATCTTGTAGCATCAAGACCTTTGGACAACTACAAAACTCAAGAATTAAATGCAAAACTAGCGGAGAATCCCTATACCTTTCTTCAAATCATAAAACCTGAATTTGGACAGTCAATTAAAACCAAACCAGGTTCAACCGAAAATTTAAAAAAGATAAAAACCAAATTTGAAGATTTTTGTAAGGAAGATATTTTATACGCAGATCAAGAAGAAACATTTTACATATATCAACAAATAAACGGGAACGAATCTTCTACAGGAATAATAGGATGCGCCAGCATTGATGATTATTTCAATAATATTATAAAAAAACACGAACAAACTCTAACTCACAAGGAAGAGATTCTCAAGAACTATCTCGAAGTTTGTGAATTTAATGCAGAACCGGTATCATTAATTTTTCCATCAACTGACAAAATTGATGATTTTTTGCAGAGCATAGCAAAAGAAAAACCAGAGTATGATTTTACAACCACAGATAAGTTAAGACACAAATTATGGATTGTAAATACTGCAAAAGAAATAGAATTAATAACCAGTCAATTTAAAAAAATTTCTTCAATATATATCGCGGACGGTCACCACAGGACAGCATCATCTGCACTTTTAGGAAAGCAAAAAAGAGAAAGGCAAGTCGAATATACAGGAGATGAACCATTCAACTATTTGATGGCAATATTTTTCCCCGAAAATCAGCTTAAAATTTATGATTACAACCGGATTATAAAGGATTTGAATGGTTTATCTGTAAAAGAATTCATAGCTGAAGTTTCAAAAAAATTTGAAGTAAATAAAATCGATTCAGAAGTTTATAAGCCAAATCAAAATCATAATTTCAGTATGTATGTTGATGGGATATGGTATTCCTTGAATGCCAAAGTGGGAACATACAATCCAACAGACCCAATTGATTCTTTGGATGCAGCGATTCTTTCAAACAATATTTTAGAGCCTATTCTAGGAATAAAAGATTTAAAAACAGACAAACGAGTAGGGTTTATTAATGGCATAAAAGGGATGAAAGAATTAAAGCATCAAGTTGACACTTTAAAAGCAGAGGTGGCTTTTGGTTTGTATCCGGTAACAATGGAACAGCTAAAACTGATATCAGAGACAAATAATATTATGCCTCCAAAATCAACCTGGGTTGAACCCAAGTTAAGAAGTGGATTAACAATATTCAGTCTCAAATAAAAACAAACTTGATTTTTATTTTTAAGGATTTTATTCCTATTGACTAAAAAAATAATTACAAATCAAATTTCGATACTAAAAAATAATGGCAACGTTTAAAGAAGGATTAAAAAACATCAGCACTTTTATTTTTGATGTTGACGGTGTTTTAAGTGACGGCACGGTAGTATTACTTCCAGATGGAGATCAGGCCAGAAATATGAACATAAAAGATGGTTATGCGCTGCAGCTTGCTGCCAAGTTAGGGTTTAATGTTTGTATAATAAGCGGAGGAAATTCAGAAACTGTAAAGAAAAGATTAAACGGCTTAGGGATAAATGATGTTTATTTGAAAGTTGCGGACAAAATTGAAAAATACGAGGATTATCTATATTCAAATCATTTAAGTCATGGGGAGATTCTCTACATGGGAGACGACATGCCAGATTATGAAGTTATGACTAAAGTTGGAATTGCATGTTGTCCGGATGATGCTGTTGAAGAAATAAAGTCAATCAGTCATTATATTTCTCCAAACAAAGGAGGAAAGGGATGCGTAAGAGACATAATCGAACAGGTTTTAAAAACCCAGGGTAAATGGCCAGTTTTTTAAAACTAATCCGTTTTCAAAACTTGTTGATAATAGCAATTACACTTTATCTTATCCGATTTTGTGTTGTACACCCTTTAATTAAGTCACTGGGATTAATGCCCCAGATGAATGAATTCCACTTTTTACTTTTATCACTTTCCACCATTTTTATTGCAGCAGCAGGATATGCTATTAATGACTATTTCGACGTTAAAATTGACCGAATAAACAAGCCTGAAAAAATGGTAGTGGACATTACCATAAAAAGAAGAATTGCTATACTTACTCACTTAATTTTCAATGCAATAGCTTTTATAATGGCATTTATTCTGTGTTTAGAAATCAAAATTTATTCTTTAATAATTCTACATTTACTAACTGCTATTTTGTTATTAATATATTCAGTAAAATACAAAAGAGAATTCATAACAGGGAATATCATAATCGCCTTTTTAGTTGGTCTTATACCTGTTTTAGCATCTTATTATGAGGTAAACTCAACACAAATAAGTTTCAGTGATTTAATTCAAAACAGGTATTTTTTCTTTTTAATGGGATATTGTGTTTTTGCTTTTTTAACCACTTTATCGAGAGAAATAATAAAAGACATTGAAGATTTTGATGGCGATATTGCCTATGGTTGCAATACTATGCCGATTAAGTTGGGGATAAAAAAAACAAAATCATTTGTACTATTTATTTCCAGTTTAATTCTACTTATTCTAAGTGCCATGCAGTACAATGAATATAAATCGGAAAACCATATTGCCTCCGTCTATTTATTGCTTTTCATAACGTTACCACTTATTTTCATAGTGTATAAATTATACCATTCAGAAAGCAAATCAGATATTTCATTTATAAGTAAGCTATTTAAGACCCTTATGATATTTGGAGTTTTATCTACGGCTGTGATATATTTCTTCACCAATATAAGTTATTAAAATGCTGACAGAAAAAATAAAAAATAAAAAAATTGTTTTAGCCTCAAAATCACCTCGCAGACAACAGTTATTAAAAGAATTAGGGATAAATTTTGAAATTAGAACAAAGGACACAGAAGAGTCTTTCGACGAGGGTTTAAAAAGAGAGGATATACCACTTTATTTGTGTGCACATAAAGCCAACGCTTTTGCGAATGAGATTAAAGAGGATGAAATATTAATTACTGCAGACACCATAGTATGGGTAAATGATACAGTTCTAAATAAGCCAGAAAATGAAGAAGATGCTTATAGGATGTTAAAATTACTTTCAGGACAAATGCATGAGGTCATTACTGCCGTTTGCATTAAGACAGTGGATAAAAGCGTATGTTTTCATGCAGTGACAAATGTATATTTCAAAGCATTATCAGATGAAGAGATTGCTTATTATCTTTCAAATTATAAACCATATGACAAGGCTGGTGCATATGGAATACAGGAATGGATCGGATACATAGGAATAGAAAAAATTGAAGGCAGTTATTTTAACGTGATGGGTTTTCCGGTGAAAGAAGTATATGAGGCCTTACATTTATTTTAAAAATATTTTTTTTACCTATTAGAACCCCTGTTATCGGGGATAAAATGAATATTTGTTTACCTTTAAAATTATTTTAATTAAATCAAAAAATGATTTCAACAACCACCGTCATAATAATAGCTATAATATATTTTATTGGCTCCCACATTGCTCTTTATAAATTTTTTGAAAAATTAGAAATTCCGGGATGGAAAGCCCTGGTGCCGGTTTACGGAAAAGTTATTGCTTTAGACATTATAAAAAAACCAAAATGGTGGTTGATCTTTTACTACATTCCATTTTTAGGAATAATAGTTTTTATTGGAATAATTGTAGAATTTTTAAAATGCTTCAACTATCTAAGGTTTTATCAACATTTACTAGGGATTTTATTCGCTCCATTTTACCTGCCCTATATTGCATTTAAGTCAGAAACAACATTTATTGGTCCTGAGGAAGCAAAAAAATATAAAAAATCTGCTGTAAGAGAATGGGCCGATGCCATAGTATTTGCTGTGATAGCAGCTACCTTAATACGTACCTTTTTCTTGGAGGCATTCACTATACCAACCTCATCGATGGAAAAATCACTCTTGGTGGGGGATTATTTATTTGTGAGTAAAGTAAACTATGGAGCCAAATTGCCAAACACTCCATTAAGTTTTCCATTTGCACATCATACCTTACCATTTACAGAAAAAGTGAAATCCTATGTGGAGTGGATAAAATTACCATATTACAGATTACCTTCTTTTGAAAAGATAGAAAATAATGATGTAGTAGTTTTCAACTATCCTGAAGGAGACACGGTAGTAATTCAGCATCAAGATCAAAGTTATTATCAATTAGTAAGAGATTATGGAAGGGATAATATTTGGAATAATTTCGATGTAACTGTGAGACCTGTAGATAAACAGGAAAATTACATCAAAAGATGCATCGGGATACCTGGAAATACTATTGAAGTTGTAAATCAGCAAGTTATCATTGACCAAAAGCCATTGAAAACACCTGATCAAATGCAATTTACATATACTATAGAAGCTAATCCAATACAAATGGATGAGGAGAATCCAAACACTTATGAAGTGAATAAAAAAGTACTTCAGTTTGCTTTTGGTGTAAACAAAAAGAAATTGGAGGAATTCGATATTACGGATGACATTTATCAAAATCCGGAAAACCCAAATCTATATTATGTTCCGCTTACTGCAGAGATGTTAAACAAGATTAAAAAATATGGATCTTCAATAAAGAGTGTCAATCAAAACATTAAAGCCAAAGGAGCGACTCAAACCCGAAATCTTTCAATTTTCCCAAATGATCCAAAATTTAACTGGACAGAAGATAATTTCGGTCCATTATACATCCCTAAAAAAGGAGCTACGATTAGTTTAAATTCTGAAAACTTAGCGCTATATAAAAGAGCTATAGCTGTTTATGAAGGAAATGAATTGCGAACAGAAGGAGAAAACATTTATATAAATGGAAAGCTGAGCAAATCATATACCTTTAAAATGGATTATTATTTTATGATGGGTGATAACAGACATAACTCAGCTGATTCTCGTTTTTGGGGATTTGTACCCGAGGATCATGTAGTAGGCAAGGCTGTATTTGTATGGCTTTCACTGCATAAATTCAAACCTATATTCAGTAAGGTACGCTGGAACAGGGTAATGACAACCATAAATTAAAAAACGCAAGACTATAGATTTTTATAGTCTTCCAACATAAAAACCTGAGTTATCGAAAAACACTAACGAGAAAAAATTTACTTTGTCTAAAATAAAATCTTTAATCATTGAATGGATAGAAGCAATAGTTATTGCATTATTCCTGGTTTTATTTGTCAGGGTTTTTGTTTTTGAAGCCTATACAATACCAACTACTTCGATGGAGAAGACCCTGCTTACAGGAGATTTTATTATAGTAAATAAAATAAGCCAGGGAGGAAGAATACCAAAGACACCGTTAACGATCCCGTTCACTCATCAAAGTTTACCTTTTAATGATGAAGTTAAATCATATTTAAACTGGATTGAACTTCCCTATTATAGATTACCCGGATTTTCTGAAATAAAGCATAATGACATTTTAGTATTCAACTATCCGATGGATTTGGAGCATCCCGTTGACCACAAAACCAACTTTGTAAAGCGTTGTGTAGGATTACCCGGAGAAAAACTTGAAATTTCGCAGGGAAAGGTTATTGTTAATGGTGATACGATGTCAACATCCGAAAATTGTCAGTTTAATTACCACATAAAATCAGACAGTGAAAAACTAACATCTTTACTATTTGATTCGCTGGAAATTACAGAAGGCGGAAAAATTTCAAATCAGGGGGATTACAGAATAGCAATTACGGATAAAACAGCGGAAGGATTAAAGCAACTTAACTACCTGCATGATGTTATTCCTTATTTTGAAAAAAAAGGTGAATATGAGGAATATATTTTCCCGTTTAATGAAAATTACAAATGGAATATAGACCACTTTGGAGAAGTTATAATTCCTAAAAAGGGACAAAACCTAAACTTAAATTTAAATAACTTGCCTCTTTATGAAACAATCATAAAAAACTATGAAAAAAACGAATTAGAAGTAATAAATGACTCTATATTTATCAATGGTGAGTTTTCAATTTCATACACTTTTAAGATGGACTATTATTTTGTGATGGGAGATAACAGGCACTTTTCATCCGACTCACGATTTTGGGGATTTTTACCGGAAGATCATATTATAGGAAAAGCCGCTTTCGTATTATTTTCTATAAACAAAAAGGCTGACGGCTTGGGCAGAATAAGGTGGAAACGCACATTTAAAAACATTGATTGATGGATCAGGTATTATTGGCTTCGGCATACTTCCCTCCTATTGAATTTTATCATCATTATACTAAAAATGAAGCTATAATTATAGAGCAAAATGAACATTTCATAAAACAAACCTACCGCAATAGGTGCTCTATTTCAGGTGCAAACGGCCAAATAGATCTATCCATTCCATTGCAGAAATACACGAGTAAAACACTTATAAGGGACATTAAAATTTCCTATGAGGTACAATGGCAGAAGCAACATTGGAGATCCATTGTTTCGGCATACAATTCCTCACCATATTTCATGTACTATGATTATGAAATAATGCCTTACTTCGAAAAAAAAAACAATTATTTATTTGATTTAAACCTTGAGATTTTAGAAAAATTAAACAAACTGCTAAAAATCTCAAAACCATTCTCATTATCCGAAGAATTTACAGCAGTGAATGATAGTCAATCAGATTTAAGATATAAGATTTCGCCCAAGAGAAAACCAGAGGTTTTATTAAAGACTTATAGCCAGGTATTTGATCAAAAACTGGGGTTTATAGAAAATCTAAGCATTCTGGACTTATTATTTAATAAAGGCCCAGATAGTATGATGTATTTATAAATTTTACTTAGAAATAACCATAAACTCTGTTCTTCTGTTTTGAGCTCGGCCTTCCTCGGTATTATTATCTGCAATAGGTTGAGTTTTACCATAGCCTTTGAAAGTTAGCCTATCTGAAGGTATTTTCTGCTCAATTAAATAATTATATACAGCA
>CANHPJ010000002.1 GCA_947462515.1 Bacteroidota bacterium
ATATCCTTTAGAGACAAGCCAGCCCTTTCGAGCGCCTTTAAGGAAGCTTTTACAGGACCTATACCCATTATTCTTGGTTCCACGCCAACTATGGCCGAGGATACTATCCTGGTTTTAGGAGTTAGGTTATATTGTTTAATTGCTTGTTCGGATGCTATTAATAATGCGGCAGCTCCATCATTCAAACCAGATGCATTACCGGCAGTAACAGTACCATCTTTTCTAAATGCAGGTTTCAACTTTGATAAAATCTCCAAGGAAGAATTCGCCTTAATGAACTCATCATTTTCGAAAAATAAGGAATCACCTTTCTTTTGAGGTATTTCAACGGGGATAATCTCTTGCTGGAAACGGCCTTTTAATTGCGCTGCTGAGGCTTTTAACTGAGAATTTAATGCAAATAAATCCTGATCCTCCCTACTAATTTTAAATTGTTCAGCTAAATTTTCGGCTGTTTCGCCCATTCCTTCAACACCAAACAAATCTTTCATTTTAGAATTGATAAATCGCCATCCGAAACTGCTATCAAACATTTGAGCATCTCTGCCATAGGGAGTAGCAGTTTTTGAGATCACCCATGGTCCACGAGTCATACCTTCTACTCCCCCAGCTATATAAATATCGCCATCCCCAAAGGAAATTGCTCTTGCAGCGTTAACAGCAGCAGCCATACCCGATGCACAAAGCCTATTAACCGTTTCTCCTCCTATACTTAATGGTAACCCTGACAAAAGCAGAGCCATCCTAGCTATATTTCTATTGTCTTCTCCGGCTTGGTTGGCACAACCCAAAATAACATCCTCTATGTCATTTGGATCCACATTCATATTTCTTTCCATCAACTTTTTAATAACCAATGCCGCCAAATCATCAGTTCTAACGGACGCAAGCGTACCAGCAAAATTTCCAATCGGAGTTCTAACTCCATCAATAATATAGGCCTGTTTCATAAATTATTTTAAAAAAATGAAGTGTAATTTATAGGAGATCCTCTACAAACACGAATATTTATGAAGGATACAGCAAAGTGCTAAGGTAATATTATTTTACAAAATGAAAAAAGAGCAAACCTTAAAATGGCTTCTTAATATGTAGGCCATAAGTCATACTAGACAATACTTTCCTTTTTTATTCTTTGCCCATTTAGAGTATCAGACTCAACCAATCCATCCTTCAACCTCACTATTCTATGGGCATGTTGAGCAATATCCTCCTCGTGTGTAACCAAAATTATGGTATTACCCTTTTTATATATCTCTTCGAATAGCGCCATGATTTCATGAGAAGTTTTAGAGTCCAAATTACCGGTTGGCTCATCTGCAAGAATAATAGATGGATTATTCACCAGTGCCCTAGCAATAGCTACTCTTTGTCTCTGTCCACCAGAGAGCTCATTTGGTTTATGATGAACCCGATCTGAAAGAGAAACCTGAGCCAAAACCTCTGAAGCACGATCTATTCTTGTTTGTTTATTGAACCCTGCGTAAATTAATGGTAATGCTACATTATCCAGAGCACTTAGGCGGGGTAACAGATTGAATGTCTGAAAAACAAACCCTATTTCCTTGTTACGGATTTCAGCTAAATCGTCATCTTCCATTTTGCTTACATCCTTCCCATTTAAAAAATATTCGCCGGAGGTTGGGGTATCCAAACAACCTATAATATTCATTAGGGTAGACTTTCCGGAACCTGAAGGTCCCATTAAGGCAACATACTCATTTTTGTTTATCTCTATAGAAACTGATTTTAAAGCCTGAATCTCTTCTGCTCCTACTTTATAATGTCGTGATATTGCATTCAACTTAAGGATTGGATCCATAAAACCGATCTAATTTAATGTTTAATCAAAAAATGTTGCTTTACCTGTTCTTTACGGAAAAAAACCAAGCCAAGAAAAAAAAGATCAATTGTAACGGTCACTTTTTTGTGATTTTTAATCCATTTCCAGGCTTCTTCCATTTCATCAGACCAATGGATATCATCGAAAACAAAAATGGTGTCATTATGTGTTTTTTCTAAACACTGTTCAAAATACTTTATGGTAGGTTCTTTTCTGTGATTACCATCAAAAAAAACATAATCAACTGATTTTAAATTCTCTAAAACTGACTCTAGCGATTCATCAAAATTACCTATTACCAATTTAATATTCGTGACATTAAGTGACTTAAAATTTGCCTTTGCTAATTCTGCTGTTTGCGGGCAGCCTTCCAAAGTTGTAAGTTTAACCCCATCAAAATGAAGTGACTGATAAAGAGTACTTATCCCTAGAGAAGTGCCTATTTCAACAATGTTCTGGGGCTTAAAACGATTTACTAGCCGAAATAACAGTTGTCCATATTTTGGAGATTTCGCCGAATTCCTTGCTATGTCACCCACTTTGCGTTTAGAGGATCCATTTATTACTGAACCTGCTCCATAATCCTTAACATCGATAACTTGAGATGAAGATGTCAATTTTATTCTGAGTTCTTCTATTTGCTGGTATTCGGTGTAAATCTTTTTATCTTCAAAAACATTTACAACCAAATCAAAAACAAATGGAGAATGAACACCATGTTTTGAGACAGATGAAAAATAGTACTTTAAATATTTGAAAACAAAAACAATATTTTTCATCAATACAGATTATCGTACTGTAACGAATAGATTATATGGAAAAGCAGAAGTAGTTGTTAACTCAACTTTGAATATTTAGAGTTTCCTTTTAAAAAAGAACTAATGAGAAATTCCGATATAAATCATTTTACCGAAATAATTTGAAGATATTGAGCTAAGGTTGAATCACTTGTAAAACAACATCATAATCAACTTCATCTCTAAAAGAACCTAAATCCAACACTTCAATATCACTGGAAAAAGGCTTATACCCATCTGCAATAACCTTCATTGTGTATTTCCCGGGAGGAGCAATCATAATATATCTTCCTGTAGATGGAACAGGCACATATTCACCAATAAGCGTCCCGTTTTCTTTGGAAACCAATGTAATAGTCGCATTAGAAACACCTTTAGAGGCGAATTCAGGCCTGCTGTTAGGCGGAGGGGGCAGATAATTTGCCTTTTTTATCAAGGCATTTTTCATCTCCTTTAAATATTCTGTTTTGCCATCTTTTAAAAGGATTGATAAACTATTTGGATCTTTCTCCTCTGGTTTTGCAAAAATGGCTGTGGCTCTATATTCAAAACCGTCCTTTACAAGAATCTTCTTTGACTCTATAAATTTCCATGAAGCATCATTATCCGGTCTGTATTCTTCTGAAAATTCAACTATTTTGTTGTTTTTAGCATAATAATAAAAATCTTTGTATTCATTATAATCAGCTTTAACAACTGTTTTTATTGTTCCTCTAATTGCGGTATAACTTGGTTCAACAGAACTAAAGGTAATTCTATAAATATCCAAATCACCAAATCCTTTTTCTCTTAAAGCAGCAACATATGCATGCTGCCCCTTTCCATCAAAACAAATAGTTAAATTATCTTCGGGAGTATTTATCGGATAACCCATGTTGATTGCAGGCCCCCATTGATTTTCTTCTGGCTTCCATGTAGATTTGAATAAATCATATCCTCCCATATTAGAATGCCCCTTTGATGCAAAATAGAGTGTAGTGCCGTCCGAAGAAACCACAGGATAATCTTCATCGTATTTGGTGTTTATATTGGGGCCTAAATTTATTGGAATAGCAAACTGACCATTCGGAAGTTTTCTGGCCATATAAATATCTAATCCCCCTAAACCATCTGATGCATTTGAATTATAGAATAAAACATCACCTTCCTGATATATTGATGCTCCAATTTCAATGGAGCTTTTATTGATGTTTTCTTCTAAAACTGCCCTTTGCTGGTAGGCTTTTCCTTTCTTTTTCGACACCCAAATATCACCTCCAAAAAGATCTGACTCGGTATATATGAATAGATATTCCCCATCGGGTGTAAGACTGGTTATTTCATCATTACCATCTGAATTACATTTGGCACCAATTGTTTTTGACTTTATCCATTTACCGGATTTCTCTTCTGAACAAAAAATATCAGAGGTTGGATATCCATCGTAATTTGCATAGCCTCCCAAGGTTCCCTTCCTTTTTGTTGTATAAGCCAAAAAAGTCTCATCGGCATTTACAAATGGGTTAAAATCAGGAAATTCAGAATTAATTTCCTTACCTAAATTTTGCCACGTAATGTTTAATGGATATTTGACTTTTTCTTTTGCCGTATAACAATTTTCAATATAATGATCTACATCTTCAATAATTTCCTTTGTTTTGATTAATTGCTTATACCTGATAAATGTAGCAATAGCCTTATCAAATTTATAGCCATACATATAGGCTTTAGCTAAATCAAACCAAACAACATCATCAAATTTTTCTTGGCTTGTAACAAATTCCAAATATGAAATAGCCTTGGCTTTATCAACATTTGTGTTTAAATAACAAAAACCCAGACGATAATTATACAAAACATTTGCAGGTTCCTTTTCTACCAAAAGAATATAATCTTCCAATGCTCCACGGTAATTTTGCATGGAAAAATTATCTTTTGCTTCAGAGGCATTGGGCTCTCTTTTTTTGCCCCTTGACTGGGAAAAAACAGCCGAAAAGCAAGTTAAAAAAAATATAGTGGTGAGTATATATTTAGTCATGTGTATAAATGTAAATACATTAAAAGCGAATTTAATATATTAGACTTATATCTCATTAAAATTTCACGAAAAAATCTTGCTTTTGAAGGATTTATTAAAAAAAAGGCAATTTATGGGGAAATAAATTTAATTGGATCTTATGGCATCAACCGGATTTAATCGTGAGGCGAAATAAGCTGGAATTATTCCAGAAACAAGACCAATGACTAAAGAAATAAATAATCCGGTAATTATGTTTTTAAAAGCTAGAATAATTTCAAAATCTAAAATTTCACTTAACAAAAGAGAGGTAAAATAGACAAGAACTAAGCCAATAAATCCACCCAGCAAACATAAAAAAACTGCTTCAGAAAGAAACTGAAATAAAATAAAACTATTTTTCGCTCCCAAGGATTTTTGTATGCCTATTATATTTGTTCTTTCCTTTACAGAAACAAACATAATATTTGCTATGCCAAAGCCACCAACTAAAATTGAAAAAAAACCAATAAAAGCACCTGAAAGATTGATAACCCCAAATAACTTATCGAATCCATTTAAAAGCAGACTAGTTTCATTTAGCGAAAAATTATCTTCAGTAGCAGGTTTTAACTTCCGCATTGACCTCATAAGACCCGTCAACTCATCCTTTAATTGTTGATTTGGAATGGTTGCCTTTGCCTCTATCATAACTGTAGGGTTGGTGTTTTCACTTTTTAAATCAATAAAATTTATTGCATTATTAACAGGAACAATTATTTGATCATCCATAGACTCTCCGAGCATACTCTGACCCTCTCTCTTTAATACTCCAACAACTTTATATTTCCTGCCAAAAACTTTGATATCAAGTCCCAAAGAATTTGCATTTAAAAACAAATTCTCTTCTACAGCCGATCCTATTAACACAATGTTTTTGCCCGCTTTTAATTCTAATTCTGTAAAATACCTCCCCTTTGATATCTCTATTTTTTTTACTTTATCATAATTATTCGATACTGCCAAAACAGAAACATTTTCAAGCACGATGCTTCCGCTACTAATAACTTTCTTTGTGGAAGCCATGAAAGATACAGAAGATGCCATTTCGGATCTTTTTTCTATTTCATGCATTTCATCCAAACTTGGCAATGGTCTTTGCCAGTATTTCCACCATGGATAATCACCACCAAACTCCCATGGCCATTTTTGAATAAAAACAACATTACTGCCAAGGGTAGAAACACTCGAACGTACTTTTCTTTCGAGAGAGTCAACCATAGTAAAAACAGAAATAATGGAAAAAATGCCGATGGTGATTCCTAAAAGAGAAAGAATAGTTCGAAGTTTATTAGCTATTAGAGCTGAAAAAGCAAATACTATACTTTCAAAAAACAATTTTAAATAAAGACTCATAACTAGTTCAAAAAGTTTTTCCCTAATTCCTTCAAGTCAATTTTTTCTTTAATTTCAACAGGATACTTTCTACTTATTCCTAACGTTTTAACCTGTATTTCACCTTTAACTTTTAACTCCACCGGTTTGTCCCTTAATATACCAATTAGACCAACAACTCCTATCAATGTCATTTTTGAAGGAGTAACACCAACCAAAAATTCATGTGAATCATCAGAATACTTCCGTATGACAATGGCTTCCTTCACTTTAGCTATACCAACATCTAAATTATTAATGCTTAAGTCTAAATGATTATCCTTGATTTTAAAGTTCAGACAATTGGGGTTCTTAACTTTTACAATTAGTTTTAATGTTAATTCTCCTGATTTAAAATCTTCTATTTTTACTGAATCCACTTTACTCATTTCCAATGGCTTTATCACATGGCAAGAGCTAAGTCCGACAAGAACAAATAAACCTAAATAGAAAATAACAAGTTTAGACCTCATTGCTAACATTTTTATAAATTAAAGCTACGGCATATGCGTTAACACCCTGCTCTCGACCAACATAACCGAGAGTTTCATTCGTGGTAGCCTTAATTGAAACATCATCCTCATCAATTTGCATTACCTTTGAAAGTACGTTTTGCATTTGCGGTATGAATGGGTTAATCTTCGGAGCTTCCAAACATAAAGTAGCATCAATATTTCCTATAAAATACCCCTTATCTTTAATTAGCTGAGTAACCTCCTTCAACAATATTTTCGAATCTATCCCTTTGTATTTTAAAGAAGTATTTGGAAAGTGATACCCGATATCCCTCAAATTAGCAGCCCCCAATAAGGCATCACAAATCGCATGTATTAACACATCTGCATCCGAATGGCCAACTGCCCCTTTATCGTGGGGAATCATTATTCCACCTAACCAAAAATCTTTGCCATTTTCTAACTGATGTACATCAAAACCTAAGCCGACTTTTATTTTCATATAAAAAAATATTTGTACCGTTTACAATAAAAACAAAATGTCATTCCCTCCTTATGAGGAAGAAATGACACCATAAATTATTTTTATATTTTTTAATTACTTTGTGATTTGAAAGCATCAAAATCGAAGGTGAGCGTAAATCTAAAAGTATTACCCAAAGGATTACGCTGCTGGGTAGCAACTAAATAGGCTAGATCTAGCCCAAAAACATTGTATTTTAAACCTGCTCCAAAAGTTAAAAACTTCCTGTTCCCTTTTGTAGCATGCTCATGAAAGTATCCAAAACGCAAAGCAAACTGCTTGTCATACCAGTACTCAGTCCCAAAAGCCAAATTTATTTCCCGTATCTCTTCTTTGATTACGTTTCTTTTACCATTGGCATCTAATACCCCGGGAGCATCATAAAATGACTGAAATATCGCTGAAGCGATACCAACATCTGGATTTTTACCTGCTACAATTTCATTGCTCAAATTTCTTGCAGGAGGAGTTGGAACCATTAACTTCATTGCATCAATTGTGAAAGCCAAAGAATTATAATCATCGGGTTTTAGTGTCAAAGATGGCCCAAGTCTCAGGTTAATAGGAATAAAATTCCTGATCCCTGCATTAGAGTAAGACATCTTTGCTCCGATATTGGAGGCATTTAAACCAAAAGCAAAAACGGCTGCTGTTTTACCCAAATCAATATCGGTTTTTCTGTAATACATGGAAACATCCATCGCAAATGACTGTCCAGGTTTGGTTTGAGCACCTCCAACGGTTTGACCCATGGTGAGATTCGAGTAAATATACTTGGCTCCAAGGCCTGCCGAAAAATTATCTGACAACTTTCTACTGTAAGCTACATTTAAAGCAAATTCATTCGGCCGGTAATCTCCCAAAGAGGAACCATCCTCTGCTGTAAAACTTATTTGTCCCAAAGAAGAATAAAACAAAGATCCGGCTATCGTTTGATCCTTATCAATACGCTTAAAACCGGATATATATGAAAGATTAATATCAGGAACTAGAGCCCTTAACCAGGGAATATAACTTAAGGAGAATCCCATATCTTTTTCAATGAAAGCTAATTTTGAGGGATTCCAATAAATTGAGTTCGCATCCGGAGAAGTTGAAACACCAGCATCTCCCATAGCTCCGGCTCTTGTGTCCGGAGCAATTAGTAAAAAGGGAACTGCGGTTGTAATTGCATTCAACTTTTCTTGCGAATCTGTTTGTCCAAAAGACTGAGCCGTGTTAATTATAGCAAGGCACACTAAGGAGATCCCCGTTATTACTTTTTTAATCTTTAACAACATATTTTATTTTATCTATCTAACAAAAATATAAAAATAATTACCAAAACAAATAACCAAGTATATTAAACGATTTAATCCTTAATTTATTATAACTAATTTCTCTATTTTTTCAGCTGCTTTACCTTCCGCTGTCTTTATCTTCAATTTATATATATATACTCCCTTTCCAATTTTATCCTCAAAATCATCTAATCCATTCCAGGAAATAGGATCTGAGCGAAATCCATCAGAACTAATATTTGTATTTATTGTTTTTACAATCGTTCCATTAATGGTAAAAATCTGGATTTCAACATCAAGATTTGTTCCAGCCTGATTGTGTTCAAACAAGAATTGGGTATTATTACTAAAAGGATTAGGATAATTTAGCACATGGTTAAGGGCTAAACCAGCCGATTTGGCAACAATAAACTCGGTATAATCTGAACTAGAATTATTATAAACATCCCAAACCTTCAATTTCAGAGTATGACTCCCTTCTGACAAATTAGAAAACGGGTATTTTATTTTACCCTTCTGATAGCTATCTAAATCTGACTCGAAATAATCATTAAGTACTATTGTATGTTCAGAATTTTCATCGAGATTAGCTATTATGTCATGTCCTATGCCATTTCCAACTGTATTGATACCATTTGCATCCTCTAATTCTGCATACAAATAAGGACTTTCATTGGTAGTCCCTCCAAAAACAAACTTATTATTATTTAAATAAAGTTTTATTTCCGGACCTTTTTCATCCATACTGATTGTATCTGAAGTGCCGCCAATAATAAAACCATTGAAACTTCCATGACCATCCTCCTGACCATTTTGTAAATAATAACTCACTTTACCTCTTCCGAATTTGTAGGCAATGTCTTTTGGTAAAATAAAAGAAAATGTAAAAGCGCCATTTTTTACACTTACCTTGCCTTTATATAATACATTTCGCTGTAGTTTATAATTAACTATTGGACTTTCGTTATCATTCCCCATAGTCTTAACCTCGGTTTCTTTGTCAAAAACGGTCGGATAAAGCAGTCCATCATAACTTGTTAAAATTTCACCGCTTCTGTTTTTAATGTATCCGCTTATTGAAACCTTCTGCAAAGCATTTAATGTATCTGACTTTTCTTGAACTTTATTATCATTAATTACGGCAGTTTCTACTATATTTTCAGGATAGGCTAACCTCAGGGCAGGATCACCTAAAAAAGTAAAATTTCTGTTGTTAACAATTCCGCCACTTGCTATTTTAGTTAAACGGAAAACATCGCCCATACGTGGCAACTCACCATCAATTTCCTGAAAAACATTTTTAAAAAAATTATCATTTAAAACAAAATTAGGTGAAGAATAAACTACTCTTACTGTGGTAAACAAACCTATGCCACCCCCTTTTGAATTTAACAAAACATGCTCTCCCGCGGTAGTTTTTGAAGGATCATCAAACCTGCTAAATTCGCAGGTAGCGGTAAAAAACAAAGGCAAATTATCTAAATTGGCAAAAGAGTTTATTTCTTGCATACCCAAAACCCTCTCATGTGCCCAGCCAACCTCACCTCCATGTCCTGTATAATTTACGATTAACGCGCCTTTTTCAATCTTTTTTACAATAGCCTCATTGACTTCAGGATAGCGCTGACCTCCTGGTGTTGCAACCAATGGATACGAGTCGAAATAAATTTTATCCACATTGTAGGAAGGATAAGTGGAAGTGACATAGTTGGCTATTTGATCAGCCTGACTCAAGTGTATCCCGTTATCTTTGTCATCGGCAATAAAAACAATAGAATTTCTCCAATCACGCATCGATTTATTCGAGTAATAATGTTTTATTTTATTTATTATTCCCTGCAGCTCTTCATTAGTTGAAACAGGCAGTCTTCCAATACCAATGTCAAGTAACTCATTATTTCCTGACCATTCACCCTCGTTATCATCCAACAAACCGAAAAAATCGTCCGAGACATACGACTCTGTTGGACTAAAAGAATTATCGGATTGAAAAGTTAATATATAATTCGTGTTGGATGAATTCATCCTTTTATTATCATAAGATCCATCGCCAATAAGCAAAAGGTATTTTGGAAGTTCTTTAGTGGATGGTGCTTTATCATAGAGCATTTTCACAAAATCACGAATTGAAGCAACATCATTTGCTCCGGAAGAAAATTCATTATTGACTTGCTTAGTGGTTAATACTTCTGTAGACAAACCTTCCTGACGATGAAAATTGGCCAAATCATTTGCTTCATTTATAAACTTAGGATGTGTCACTATTAATAATTCTAACTGACCAAGTCCATGAAGATTTTGATTTTCTATTTTTTCCACAAACGATGGCTGTAGCATACCTGTATTATTAAAAGCAATAAATTGATGTAATGAATCTGTTTGAATTCTGAATTTAAACACATTGCTTTCATTTGTCCCGACCTGATTGGCAACATTTAGAGGATCTGTTATGTCCCAAACAGAAAAAGAATTGTTAAAATTTCGAATATTAAAATCAGAAACATTGCCAAGACCAATGGATTTAGAATCTCTAAAAAGCATCTGATTCCCTGATAAAACTAAATTTCGCCTTGCCTGAATCCTAATATAATCTAAATATCCAACAGCGTTTGGAGTTGTTTTATTATACTTCACGTTTACATTCACATTATCTCCTGAAGGAATAACAGAAAGCTTGGCGAATCCTTGAGTTGCAAACGTACAATAATAACAATCTTGACTGATACGGTTTAAAGAGACACTGGTAGAAACCTGGTCAGAACTAACTGTGAACGAACTGGTATTAGGAGATCTTGCAACCAATGAAACATCTATATTTACAGATTGAGACTTGTCAATATCAGGAAAATTAAACGGAAAATCATACTCTAATAAGGCATCAAACTTTTCACCAAACCAAGCCTTTCCAGACTGAATAAGATTTATGTTTTCAACTTCATGAAAAGCAAAATCGTCAAAGGAGGTTACATTCTGATTGGAGGGTTCTTCTATAGAATACTTATTGGCAATTCTTTTACCAGGCCCTAAATCG
Source organism: Bacteroidota bacterium (assembly GCA_947462515.1). Lineage (GTDB taxonomy): Bacteria > Bacteroidota > Bacteroidia > JACCXN01 > JACCXN01 > CANHPJ01. The sequence continues at coordinate 11,339 of CANHPJ010000002.1, forward strand.
ACATTAATAAAATAATAGGTACTATCGGAATATAGATTTAACTGGTGTTTATATTTATTGCTAACTCCATCATGTTTCCAAACTGTTTGTTCAGAGCCATAAAACAATACATAATCGTTCAAATCGAATGAACCATCATTTTCTCCATACACTAGAATAGCATTTTCAACCAAATCAACTTCTCGCCTATCTGAATTTAAAAGTGGAAGCATTCCGCCCCCATTGCCATAAATCCTTATATTTTTGGGATTAATTGCTCGCGGATTCAAGCCCAAGGAATTTAAAAAATTATAATCCAATTTATAAACTCCATTTTTTGCTAAACCAATCTTATACCAAGAGCCACTGGCTAAAACTGATGAGTTTAAACTTCTCTGAACATTTTTAAAACGTTTTGTTGGCAATGAATTTTGAGAGGAAATTTTCAGAGAAAAGGATTTTACTCTCTCAAAAAGCCCACTTGATTTATTAAGGCGGATAGGAATAAGATTAACGATTGCTGTTGGCTGCCTTTTTGAGAAACCTAATTCAACCTCAGGAACTAAAATTTCTTTTACAAAAGATAATTCACCCAATTTAACTAGAAGTTGAGATTGTTCTAAAGAAAGCGACTCGTAAATAACATCAACTACTTCGATCTTAACTTGAGTTGAATCCATTGCACTAGTGCTTTCAACATGAATCCAGGAAGGCAATCCTAATTTATTGGGATGGAATATAGCACCCTCAAAAGACAATACTTCATGTTTTTCATTATCAGAAAAACGAATGGACTGATTTGGAAGCCATTTTAAATCAACCCTAAGAATTGATTGAGCGTTTGAAACTTGAAAGCATGAAAAAAAAACAATTAAAAAAGAACAATATTTCCTGTACATAAATATTTTTTAATTCAACACTAACCGATAGTAAATAAATAAACTCAATAAAATTAGAACTTAGAGTTGTATTTTTAACGAAAAAAGTTAAATTATATTTCAAACAATAAAATTTAAACAATAATTAAACTGGTACTCGATGAATGAAAAATAAATTATCACTTTAAGCCCATAACAAATTCAGAAAACAACCAAGTATCAGAAGAATCTCTAATGAAATAATTAAGTTAAAAACTTTTATTTTTTAAAATTATTCGTATAATTGTAAACTAAACCATAAAAATGGTTGATTCTAACTATGACTAACAGATACATTATAATTTTAATCCTGGTAGTTTCCTTTATTATTGTGAACAGCAGTAATTCCAAAGCGCAGGATCCACAATTCACGCAATTTTACGCAAACCCACTATATTTAAATCCTGCCTTCGCAGGAACAGGCAGATGTCCAAGAGTGAGTTTAAACTACAGAAATCAGTGGCCAGGAATACCAAAAACTGATGGAGGAACCTATAATACATCAAGCGCTTCTTTCGATCAACATATAGATGCCCTATCAGGTGGTATAGGCTTGTTAATTGTAAACGATAAAGCAGGTCAGGGAACTTTAACATCTACCAACATAAGTGGAATATACTCTTATCAACTTCCGGTAACCCGGAATTTCTCGTTAAAGGCAGGGGTTCAGGCTACATATATGCAGAAAAAACTTGACTGGACAAACATTACATTTGGGGATATGATTGATGCAAGACGCGGTTTTATATATAATACCCAAGAAGCTGTGCCATCAAACAATCTTTCAAACGTTAATAACATAGATTTTTCTGCAGGAATACTAGGTTACAGTAAACATTTTTTCTTTGGCTTAGCTGCTAATCATCTCACCGAACCAAATGAATCATTATTAGGAGGTGGAAACAAAAGTCCCCTACCCAGAAAAATAACTGGTCATGCAGGAGCTGTTTTAGATATTGGTGGGGATCACTCACAAACCAGTATTTCTCCCAACATTCTTTACCAAAAACAAGGTGATTTCGAACAAATCAATCTAGGACTTTATATAAACAAAGGCCCGGTTATAGCCGGACTTTGGTACAGACTTAAAGATTCATTTATTTTATTGTTGGGATTACAAAATGAAGTCTTTAAAATTGGATACAGTTATGATATAACTTCATCCAAACTTCCAAATTTCGGAACATACAATACACACGGATCACATGAATTATCTTTAGGGATTCAATTTTACTGTAAACCAAAGAAAAGAAAATTCAGGACAGTAGCTTGTCCTTCATTTTAGTAACCTTATTTAAAAAAGCACGTTAAAAAACCACCAAATAAATTAATATTATGAAAAAACTTGAAAATTATATAGGAAAAATGCTTCTGCTTATTGCGGTTATGGCACTCGTTTCTTGTAAAAAAGAGCGATCAAGTATAACAGGTTGGAATTATAACGAAACTCAAAATGGTGGGTTTGAAAAAACTCCATACGCACAACAAGAAACCGGTCCCGGTTTAATATTAGTAGAGGGTGGAGCATTTACAATGGGACGAGTAGAGCAGGATGTAACTTATGACTGGAACATAATGCCAAGAAAAATTACTGTTTCATCCTTTTATATGGACGAAACAGAAATAAGCAACTTACATTATTTAGAATATCTTTATTGGCTTACCAGGGTATATGGCGAAAATTACCCTGAGGTATACAAAAAAGCATTACCAGACACATTAGTTTGGAGAGACAAACTAGCATTTAATGAACCTTATGTTGAGCATTATCTAAGACATCCATCCTACAGAGATTATCCGGTTGTTGGAGTAAACTGGCTACAAGCAACTGATTTCTGTGCATGGAGAACAGATAGAGTAAATGAATTTATTCTTATTAGAGAAGGTCTATTTGATTGGTATAATGAGCAAAGAGATGAGGACAATTTTAATACAGATGCATATCTTGCCGGTCAATATGAAAGTGGAAAAATCGTAGATCTTCCAGACTTAAATCCAAGTGGATCAGGTACAAGACCTGTAAAAATGGAAGATGGTATGCTTTTACCTAGATACAGGCTACCGACAGAAGCAGAATGGGAATATGCAGCTTATGGTTTTGTTGGGAACACCATCGGTGAAAGAGTTGTTGAAAGAAAACTATATCCTTGGAATGGTCATGGTGTTAGAAATGCCGATCAAAAATACCTGGGTAGTATGCTAGCCAACTATAAAAGAGGAGCTGGTGACAATATGGGTGTTGCAGGAAAACTAAACGATAATGCCGACATCACTGCACCGGTATACTCTTACTGGCCTAACGATTATGGCTTGTACAATATGGCAGGAAACGTAAGTGAATGGGTTATGGACGTGTATAGACCTTTAACTGGTGAGGATAAAACCGATTTCAGATCATTCAGAGGTAACGTTTTTCAAACCCAAGTGAGAGATGAAGAGGGCGCAATAGCTGAAAAAGACTCATTAGGTAGAATTCAATGGAGAGATGTTGAACTCGAAAAAGACAATCTTGCGGAAAGAAGGAATTACCGATATGCTGATAACAAGAACATTTTAGATGGTGATGTCAACTCTTCAATATATTTTTCAGACAAAGAAGGAGCTGCAGAAAAAGGAAATAAAATAATGTATGAATTAGGAGTAACATCTATGATAGACGATAAAACCAGAGTATTTAAAGGTGGCTCATGGAAAGACAGAGCTTACTACATGAATCCGGGAACCAGAAGATACTTAGATCAAAGACAATCTAAAGACTGTTTAGGATTTAGATGTGCGATGGTAAGATTAGGAAGTCCGGTAGGATTCTAAAGAAACTATAAACATAATTTAAACCCCCACGTTGTAAAATCTGGGGGTTTATTTTTTAATATAAAATCAAAATGATAGAATCGATATATGAAATTTTTAAAGAATTCTCTTTAATTTCAACAGACACTAGAAACATTAGTAAAAACTCGATTTTCTTTGCCTTAAAAGGAAGTAATTTTAATGGAAATGAATTTGCAGAATCTGCTATAAAATCTGGTGCCAAGTATGCAATTATAGATGAAATAGAATACAAAAAAGACGACCGCTACATTCTTGTAGAGGATGTATTAAAAACCCTGCAAGAGCTTTCGAGACATCACCGAAGGATTCTGAATATACCAATAATTGCAATTACCGGCAGCAACGGAAAAACAACAACAAAGGAACTTGTATTCTCAGTTTTAAAAAAGAAATACAATGTTTATGCTACGCAGGGTAACCTCAACAATCATATTGGAGTGCCCTTAACCTTATTATCAATTAAAAATGATATAGAGATAGGAATAGTTGAGATGGGAGCAAATCATCAAAAAGAAATTGAATTACTTTGCCAAATAGCAGAGCCAAACTTTGGTCTAATAACGAACATTGGAAAAGCTCATTTAGAGGGATTTGGAGGAGTTGCAGGAATAATTAAGGGTAAAGGAGAATTATTTTCATACTTAAAAAACAATAATGGAGTTGCTTTTATAAATTCAGACAGCGCGGTATTAAGAGAAATGTCCATCGCATTGCCTAAAATAATTACTTATGGATTGGAAAACACTCACACCAACAAGGGAAAATTAATATCGGCTGAAAACAAAGTTGAGTTCGCCTATATGACTGAAAATCAAAGTGAGGTAATTATCCAATCTAATTTAATCGGGGATTATAATTTAGCCAATTTATTAGCTGCTTGTTCCATTGGAAACTACTTTGGTGTTTTGCTAAAAGATATAAAATCAGCCATTGAGACATATATCCCTACAAATAATAGATCTCAAATAGTAAAACTGGAAAACAAAACATTAATATTAGATGCATATAATGCAAATCCATCGAGTATTGAAGCTGCTGTTCAAAATTTCAGTTTAATGACTCTTCCAAACAAAATTTTAATCCTTGGTGATATGTTTGAGCTGGGATCGGATTCTAAAACAGAACATCAAAAAATTATTAATTTGATCGAGAGTAAAAATTTTACTGATGTTTATCTTGTTGGAAAACTGTTTTTTGAAACAGAGTGTAATTATAAAAAATTCCTCACAACCGAGGATTTAATTATGGGATTGGAAAAATCAAATCTAGAAGAAAGCTCAATTCTTATAAAAGGATCTAGAGGGATGAAATTGGAAAAAGTAGCCGAATATCTACAAACAAAGAAGGGAGCTTAAAGCTCCCTTCTTTGTTTGTAGATATTAATAAATTTATGACAATATAGATCTTGAAATTACAAGTTTTTGAATTTCTGTAGTCCCCTCATAAATCTGGGTAATTTTAGCATCCCTCATCAATCGTTCAACGTGATATTCTTTAACAAATCCGTATCCACCATGAACTTGAACAGCCTCTGTGGTAACCCACATAGCCACCCTAGAGGCGAATAATTTGGCCATAGCACCGGAAGTACCATAATCTAAATGCAAATCTTTGTCTCTTGCGGCCTTTAAACACAATAATCTAGAAGCTTCAATTTCAGTGGCCATATCTGCTAACTTAAACTGTATAGCCTGGTGATCACTTATTTTTTTTCCGAAAGCCGCTCTTTCCTTAGAATAATCCAAAGCCAATTCGTAGGCACCGGAAGCTATTCCTAAGGCTTGAGAGGCTATACCGATTCTGCCGCCTGCAAGTGTTTTCATAGCGAATTTGAAACCGAATCCATCCTCACCTATTCTATTTTCTTTAGGAACTTTAACATCTGTGAACATTAGAGAATGAGTGTCCGATCCTCGTATTCCCATTTTGTTCTCTTTTGGGCCAATCACAAAGCCAGGCATTCCTCTTTCAACGATAAATGCATTGATTCCCTTATGTCCTTTCTCCGGATAAGTTTGGGCAATTACCAAATAAACAGAAGCAGAGCTTCCATTGGTAATCCAGTTCTTAGTACCATTCAACAAATAATGATCGCCATTATCAGCAGCTGTTGTTTTTTGAGAAGTGGCATCAGATCCTGCTTCAGGTTCAGATAAACAAAATGCACCGATAATTTCTCCTTTGGCAAGAGGAACTAAATATTTTTGTTTTTGCTCTTCATTTCCAAATTGTTCTAACCCCCAACAAACCAAAGAATTGTTAACAGACATTGCAACAGAAGCGGAAGCATCAACCTTGGAAATTTCTTCCATAGCTAAAACGTAGGAGATAGTGTCCATACCTCCCCCCCCATATTTAGCATCAACCATCATACCCATAAATCCAAGTTGACCCATTTGCTTTATTTCTTCCACTGGAAATTTTTGGTATTCATCACGCTCTATAACTCCAGGTTTAAGAACTTCCTGAGCAAAATCACGAGCTGCTTTTTGAATCATTAAATGCTCTTCTGATAATTCGAAATTCATATTTAATAATTATATTTAGTTAAATATTTTTGAATAGAAAGTGCAAATTTAATTCTTTAATTTTTAAATTACTAATCTTGCAAATTCAATTAATTAACATGAAAAGCAAATACAATATCATCGGGTTGATGTCTGGAACCTCACTAGATGGTTTAGATATAGCGCATTGTACTTTTAACTTATTGGACAATAAATGGCACTATGAAATTAAACATGCAGAAACAGTCAAATATTCACCTGAATGGATTTTGAGATTATCAAATTTAGAAACGCAATCTGCTTTGGAATTAGCCAAAACCAATATGGAATTTGGAAATTTACTTGGAAACTCATGTTTTGATTTCATACAAAAAAACAAAATTTCAGTAGATTTTATTTCTTCTCACGGACATACAATATTTCATCAACCAGATTTAGGCCTAACTTATCAAATTGGTTCAGGAGCCAGTATTGCAGCAAGATCAAAGCTGCCTGTAGTTTGCGACTTTAGATCATTAGATATAGCACTTAAGGGACAGGGAGCACCCTTGGTACCTATTGGGGATAGGCTTTTATTTCCGGAGCATACTTACCGGCTTAATTTAGGAGGCTTTGCAAACATTTCCTATGAAGACGAAAACACAACACTTGCCTTTGACATATGCCCCGCTAATATGGCATGCAATTACCTGTCGGGTCTTCTAAACAAAGAATATGATGAAAGTGGAGAAATTGCAAGATCAGGTGATATAAACCACCTTCTATTAGAGGATTTAAATAACCTGATTTTTTATACACTCAGTCATCCAAAATCTCTCGGAAAAGAATGGTTTTTGGAAGTTTTTAAACCCGTCCTGGATCGTTTTTCAATTTCAATTAATGATAAACTGAGAACAATTAATGAACATGTTGCACTACAAATATGCAAGCAGATAAAAAAAAACGGCAACATATTAATAACAGGGGGTGGTGCCTACAACACTTTTCTAATAGAACGAATAAAGACATATTCGAAATTCGAAATAATAATTCCGTCGCCAAATATTGTAGAATATAAGGAAGCATTAATTTTTGCATTTCTTGGCTTATTGAGATGGCAGGGAAGAGCGAACTGTTTAAAATCAGTTACTGGTGCAATAAGTGACAATGTAGGAGGCGCGATCTACAGACCTTTTGAATAAAAAACTAATCAAAATAGGGTGATTAAAATCAGTAAAGAAATCTAGAACATTAAAAATTCTATCATAGTTTTTTCTAAATTTGCTTTCTTATACATTTTAATATTTAAAACAATGAAAGATTTACTTCATAAATTTGAAAACAAAAGACCAGAAATTGTATTTGAATGGAAAGATTCTGAAACAGAGGCAGAAGGCTGGATTGTTATAAACTCATTAAGAGGGGGTGCTGCAGGTGGTGGAACAAGAATGAGAATGGGATTAGATAAAAGAGAAGTTGAGTCACTTGCAAAGACTATGGAGATAAAATTCTCGGTTTCGGGCCCACCGATCGGAGGAGCTAAATCAGGAATAAACTTCAACCCACTAGACCCTAGAAAAGAAGGTGTTTTAAAAAGATGGTATAAAGCTGTAACACCTATTTTGAAAAACTACTATGGAACAGGAGGAGATTTGAATATTGATGAAATACATGAAGTTATCCCAATTACAGAAAGTTATGGATTATTGCACCCACAGGAAGGAGTTGTAGTTGGACATTTTAAAAGCACAGAGCAAGAAAAATCGTCTATTATTAGCCAGTTAAGAACCGGCGTTTCCAAAAAAATTGAAGACCAAAAATACAGTCCTGAAATTTCAAAAGGATATGTAGTAGCAGACATGATAACAGGATACGGAGTCGCTGAAGCAGTAAGCCACTATTATGATATTTATGGTGGTGAAATTAAAGGTAAAAAAGTTATCATACAAGGATGGGGAAATGTTGCAGCAGCGGCAGGATATTATCTAGCTCAATCAGGAGCTAAAATCGTTGGGATTATTGACAGAGACGGAGGTCTAATAAATGAAAACGGCTTCAGCTTCGAGGAAATAAAACAATTATTTATTAATAAAAAAGGAAATACAATATCATCAGCCTACCTGATTCCTTTTGAAGAATTGAACAATAAGGTGTGGGACATAAAAGCAGAGGTTTTCATTCCCGCTGCAGCATCAAGATTACTAAATAATGATCAAATAGATAGAATGATAAAGGCAGGACTAGAGGTTATTTCATGTGGAGCCAATGTACCGTTTGCTGACAAAGAAATCTTTATGGGACCAATAGCGGAATATGCAGATTCTAAAATAAGCGTAATACCTGATTTTATAGCTAACTGCGGCATGGCAAGAGTTTTTGCTTATTTGATGCAGCCTAATGCAGATTTAAGCGATGAAGCAATTTTCAGTGATGCATCTGTGACAATTAAAAATGCCATATTAGCGATTCACCAAAAGAACAAAGAGAAGGTTAATATCTCAAAAACAGGCTTGGAAATTTCCCTAAACCAATTGATTTAGTTGGTAAAAAATCAATTAATAATTTTAGACTCCGTTGTTACTTTTAAGATTTTAATGAATCATTTTAAGTTTAACGGAGTCTTTTTTTTAACCAATTAAAAACAATAAAGATGAATGATTTCTTAAATAAAACTTATTTAAGCAATACTATTGGAGATTATCTTTTGCTAGTGGGAATAATCCTGTTTGCATTTTTCTTCAAAAAGGCAATTTCAAAATACCTAAGTAACTTACTCTACAAAACAATTCAAAAACACGTTGAAGAAGTAGAAAGGGAGAAACTATTTGAGCTTTTACATAAGCCAACAAGTTTTTTAATACTTTTAGTGATCAGCTATATAGCAACAAATCATCTTGAGTTTCCCAATCAATGGAATTTGGCACCTGAGAATAAGTTTGGACTTAGAATGTTCATTGAAAGATCGTTTCTTGGTTTATTAGTAATATCCATTTCATGGATAACATTGCGTTTTACAGAGTTTGGAGCATTGGTGCTATTAAAAAAATCAGAGACAACAGACAGCAAGCAGAATGATCAGATAATTTCATTTTCTAAGGAATTCACAAAAATAATAATCATCATTTTAACTTTTTTCTTTTTTTTAGGAAGCGTATTCAACGTTGATATAGGAGCCATAATTGCAGGACTTGGAATTGGAGGTTTGGCGCTGGCTTTGGCCGCCAAAGAAAGTCTTGAAAATCTATTGGCTTCATTTACAATTTTCTTTGACAAACCTTTTGTGGTGGGAGACTTAGTTCAAGTAGGAAATATCTCAGGGACCGTTGAAAAAGTAGGTTTTAGAAGCACAAGAATTAGAACATTGGAAAAAAGCTTTTTAACCATACCAAATAAAAAAATGGTAGACAGCGAGTTAGACAACTTAAGCTTACGAACACACCGAAGAGTTCACCAAAACCTGAGATTGGCGAATGAAACATCATCAGAGCAAATAAATTCATTTGTGAAGGAGTTACAGGAATATGTAGATCAACATCCGCAAACAAATACGGAAGTGAAAATTTGCTTCTCAGATTTTGGAAATGGATCATTAGATATACTGGTTCAGTATTTTGTTGACACTCCAGAAATGGCTGTTTTTCTAAAAATAAAGCAGGAAATCAACTTCAAAATTCTTGAAATCCTGAAAAAAAATCAGATAGAAATTGCTGAACCCCTCAAATAATAGATTAGGAATCAGCTTTTGATCAACAAACACAATAATATTAACAGAAAGCTGTTTATATTTTAGCTGATGTGCTATTCAAAAGCCCTTCATTCTTAGTAAATTCGCACAACACCTAAAACATAGAATTAAATGCTGACTTCCATTTTATTACAAATAAATTTAGGATCTGATTCCTTAGCAAACAATATACAGCAAACAGTTGCTTCCGCACCAAAAGCAATGTCATTTTGGGAAATGATTTTAAAAGGTGGACCGGTTATGATTCCGATTGGAATATTATCAATTGCTGCATTATATATATTTACAGAACGTTATTTGACTATAAAAAAAGCATCTCAACTTGACACTAATTTCATGAACAGCATAAAGGATTTTATCTACAATGGTAATTTAGATGCTGCAAAGGCACTTTGCAAAAACACAGATACCCCGATTGCCAAAATGATAGAAAAAGGTCTCAAAAGATTGGGAAAACCAATTAATGAAATTGAAAAATCGATAGAAGATGTTGGGAAACTTGAACTAGGAAAAGTTGAAAAAAATGTAAGTATATTAGGCACAATAGCTGGTATAGCCCCATTATTTGGTTTTTTGGGTACTATATTCGGGGTAATTAAAATATTTTACAACATAGCCCTAGCAGACAATATAAGTATAGGACTAATTGCAGGAGGTCTATATGAAAAAATGATAACCAGTGCTGCCGGATTGGTGATTGGAATTTTAGCATTTGCATTTCATCATATTTTAGTTCACATGATTGATAAGTTGATCCAGAAAATGGAGCAAAACTCAATTGAATTTATAGATTTAATTCAGGATTCAGCCGAATGAACTTAAGAAAAAGAAATAAACCTCATGTAGAGGTTAGCACGGGATCGATGAATGACATCATGTTTTTTTTGATGTTATTCTTCCTAATTGTATCAACCCTAGTAAGCCCGAATGTAATTAAGTTATTATTGCCAAATGCCACTAGCGGCAAGGCTGTATCAAAAGGAACTATTACGCTATCGGTAAATCAAGATCTATCTTATTTCATTGACAATAAACCTATTGACTACAGCAACATAGAAACCGCTTTGGTAAATGCTGCAAAAACAATCAATGAACCTACAGTAATATTAAAGGTAGACAAAACAGTTCCGGTTCAAAACTTAGTAGACCTTCTGGATATAGGTAACAGACTTAAGATTAAAATGATATTGGCAACCCAAACACCAACAAGTTAAAATTTGAGCAATTTATCGAAAAATAAAATTAGCGCTTCACTTGTTACAATATTGTTTCATGGTGGATTGTTTTTGATTTTAATGCTCTCCATGCTGACTACACCGGATCCTCCATTAAACGGTGGAGAAGGAATGGTTGTGAACCTTGGTTATGTAGATGAATCGACTGGAGAGATACAGCCCATGTCGGAAACCACAACAGAAAACCCTTCTCCAGTTGTGGAAAATACAGAACCGGTGATACAAGAAGAGGAAAACAAAGTAATTACTCAAGAGTTAGAAGAGACAGAATCTATAAACATAAAAGAAACAAAAAAAACGATTGTTAAAGAGGTCGTAGCGAAAGTAGAGCCTGAAAAGCCAAAAGTAATCGAAGAAAAAAAAGCAGATCCCCGAGCTTTGTTTAAAGGGAAGAATAATGGCTCCACATCGCAAGGAATTTCCGATAAAGGG
>CANHPJ010000003.1 GCA_947462515.1 Bacteroidota bacterium
CAAAAGGTTAATGTCTGCCCTTTAGTACCGGGACTAATCATCACCCACTCTTTTCCATTCCAATATTGTATTTCACCTTCGGCTTTGCCTTCAGGCATTATTCCATTAAGTCCATTGCATATGTATTTTGTCAATGTACCCTGAACCTCTGATGCATCGAGTATGCCATTGCCGTTTACATCTAAACCTGCCTCCACCCTTGTTCCCCCATTTGGGCAATTAGAACCTGCAACTTCTTTGGCCATCTTAAGTAGAGTAGTTTTTCCATTCGTTCCCGCCTCGCCCTTGTCTCCTTTTGGTCCAGGCATGGAGGTTTTTTCGGCATATAGCGCATAAGGTACACTCAATAACTGCTGCGTGGAGCTTATGGAATAATTGCTCCCCCCGCTAGGATCGGTCTCTGTTTTGATAAAAAAAACACCTCCAGACCAATCTATACTTTCAAAATCCTTACCCCCTCCTATTTGAACACTTAATAAACCATTTGAATTGGTCGTATCTTGAATAACTTGAGTAAATAAAGCGGTACCGGATGCTGATCCCTTTAATAAACTTATCCTCATGCCAATTTTAGCGGATTTCACAAGCATACCATTGCTATTTCGTATAACTGCCTGATAACTCATTTTTTGTGGAGCTTGAGCTGAAACAGAATTATCCATAAAATTAAACGCAATGAGCAAACACAAAAGCATTATAAAATTAAATGTTCTCTTTTTCATTTATTAAAACTTGTAAATTAAAAATTAACGATGTTTTGTATTAAAAATATCCAAATTAAGAAAGATGAATAATTGAGTATGCAACTATAAAAAATCCTATATCAAATTTAGTTAATTTACATGGCTTAGAGTCAAATATCCCCAGGGAATTTTGCACAAAAAAACCCTCCGATCAATCGGAGGGTTTTATAATTAAACCGAAAATATTAAGCTGTTACCTTTGATCTTAATTTTACCTTGAGATTAGCATCAATTGCATCTAAAAACACTTCAGTAGTCTGGTAATTATCAGATTTAACATCGTTACCATATATACATACAGCAAGATCTTTAGTCATTTTACCTGACTCTACGGTTTCAACACAAACTTCTTCCAAGGACTGGCAGAAATCAACCAGATCTTGATTATTATCTAATTTACCTCTAAAAGCCAAACCTCTAGTCCAGGCAAAGATAGATGCAATAGGATTTGTAGATGTTGGTTTTCCTTGTTGATGCATTCTAAAATGACGGGTAACTGTTCCGTGTGCTGCTTCTGCCTCCATAGTTTTACCATCTGGAGTAACCAATGTAGAAGTCATTAATCCTAATGAACCAAAACCTTGCGCAACTGTATCCGACTGAACATCACCATCATAATTTTTACATGCCCAAACAAAATTTCCATTCCATTTCAAAGCTGAAGCAACCATGTCATCAATTAAACGATGCTCATATACAATGCCGGCAGCCTCAAATTTTGATTTAAATTCAGCCTGATATATTTCTTCGAAAATATCTTTAAATCTACCATCATACTTTTTCAATATGGTGTTTTTCGTCGATAAATATAAAGGCCATTGCTTTTGTAAAGCGGTATTAAAACAGGAATGTGCAAATCCTCTTATTGATTCATCAGTATTATACATAGCTAATGCTACACCATCACTTTTAAAATTGAATACCTCAAATGATTGTTCTGCACTTCCATCTTCCGGTGTAAAAGTTATGGTTAACTTTCCTTTACCTTTTGTAATAAAATCGGTAGCTCTGTATTGGTCTCCAAAAGCATGACGACCAATGCAAATAGGCGCAGTCCAATTTGGAACTAAACGAGGAACATTTTTACAAACAATTGGCTCACGAAAAACAGTCCCATCAAGAATGTTACGGATGGTTCCGTTTGGCGATTTCCACATTTGCTTTAAATTGAACTCTTTAACCCTAGCCTCATCTGGAGTAATGGTGGCACATTTAATACCTACATTGTATTTTTTAATTGCTTCTGCAGCATCAATAGTTACTTGATCGTTGGTAGCATCTCTATGCTCCATACCCAAATCGTAATATTTTATATCTAAATCAAGATATGGAAATATCAACTTTTCTTTAATCGCCGACCAGATAACTCGGGTCATTTCATCTCCGTCAAGTTCTACAACGGGATTTGTAACTTTAATTTTGCTTGTGCTCATTTTAAAAATTATTAATGGATTGACTCTTCTGGTTTAAAAGTGCAAAATTATTAAATTAATTTCATTCGGTATTAATTTTAAGATTCTAAATTTAAGATTCACCTTAAAAAAACCTCAAAATCTCCCCAAACAAATACTAAAAAAGAAATATTGCACCATATAACGAAAAAAAACAGTATTTATTTTAACAATACAAAAGCAAAGCCCCACAAAAGAAAATCTTTTGTGGGGCTCTGAAACAAATCTTGATAATTAGTACCCGAAAATCTCTTCCAAAGTTAAAAACTTAACTTTTCCATATTTCTCCAATATCTCGAGATTTAAATTTTCCTTTTTACCTAGAACCAATAAGGTGTAATTTTTATTCATTATGTTTTTTTGTTGAAAAGCTTCAACATCCGACATCTTTAATTGAGGCAACTTGTTGAAAATATCTTTTCTAATATCGTAATCCAATCCTAATTTTTTGGAAGACTCATATGTGAAAAGGATATTTTCTTTTGTTATTCTCTCTGTTCTTATATTTTCAAGACCAGACTTTTTAGCTGCCTCCAATTTCTTTTCTGCTTTTGGCATATTGTTTAATAAATCAAACATCCCCTTCATGGCTTCAGGAAGCTTATCCGCTTGAGTGCCTATATAGGCCATCTGATAATATGAGTTTTCCTTTTTTGCAGGACTTCTATAATTACTATATACAGAATATGCAAGTGCTTTTGACTCACGCATCTCCTGAAAAACTATGGAAGACATACCCGCACCAAAATAATCATTATAAAGTCCTATTATTGCAGCATTGTCCTTGTTGTATTGTTCACCCTTAGAAATCATTAAAACTTCGGCCTGTTTCATATCATAGTCAACAATAAAAACCTGAGTCTGCTCTGTGGCTTGCTCTTCAAAAGTTAAACCTTTGGGTATTGATTTAAGCTTTGAAGGTGTAATATGATGCTCAGTGATCTTCGCACTTAACTTATCTGTTTCTTCAGGTCCATAATAAGCTATTTTGTGCTCAAAAGAATTTAATTCCTTAATTATATTTATCAGTTCCTCTGCGTTTAAAGCTTTCAATTCCTGCTCTGTAAGAATATTTGTATATGGTGATTGCTTGCCATACACTCCGTAATTATAAAGCCCTCCATTCAAAATAGCTCCTTTAGACAGCTTAGTGTTGGCTCTTTTTTTCAATATGTCCCCTTTCAAGTTTTCCAGAGCCTCCACATTGGGCTTAGCATCGGCAAGTAAGTGCTCAAATATTTTAGTTGCTTTCTCAAAGTTTTGAGTTAGGCCTGTCAAACTAACATAAACACGATCGTCTGATGAAAAAACATTGAATGAGCAACCCAGCTTGTATAATTCCTCTCTGATTTGAGCAGAAGAATATTTGCTTGTACCTAAATAAGAAAGATAATCTACTGCAATCTTCAGCTTCTTATTGTGATTGCTGCCCATATCAAGAATATAATACATACTAAAAAGCTCATTTTCAGTATTTTTAAGATACAACAAAGGTATATTTCCTTTCACCATTGATGTTTTGATATCTTTCTGAAAATCTAAAAAAACAGGCTCTATTTCTGGAACATTGGCATCTAAAATAGCCTTTACATAAGGTGATTCATTTTCTGAATTAACAGTAATAGGAGTAATTTGAGGCTTTGTTACCTTTACAATGCTGGTATCTTCACCAACGCGTTTATATATTATTGCGTAATTATTTCCGTAGTTTTTATTTGCAAAATCTACAATCTGCTGTTTTGTTATTTTAGAAATCCTATTGGATTTGTCTATGTATTTTTGCCAAGGGATGTCGTAGGTAAAAGAACTCACAAACTCATCCGCTCTGCTAGAATTTTCTTCCAAGCTTTTGGTTTTTTCGAGTTTCAAATCGTTTTTGGCTGCTTCAACCAACCAATCAGGAAAATCACCTTTTTTTAATTTCTCTATTTCAGCCAAAAGCAAATCCTTTACATCTTCTAGTTTTTGTCCTTCCTTGGCCTGTCCGGAAAAAACGTGCAAAGAATAGTCTTTGAAAATCACATCGAAGGCAGCTGCGCTCAATACTTTTTGACTTTGATTTAAGTTTAAATCTATTAACCCGGCTCTTTGATTAAACATGATTTTACTTATTAGCGACAACATATCGGCATCTTCTGAATCAGCTCCGTTAAATCTAAATGCAATTCTCATATTGGCAGCTGAGGGACCATAAATCTCTTTTATAAAAGGACTCTTAATTGAATCTTCAACCGGAGGAATAAACTTAGGTACCTCCTTTGAAACCATTTTCCCGAATTTTTCTGCTATTATTTCAATAGTTTTTTCAGGATCAAAATCTCCCGACAAACATATTGCCATATTGTTTGGAACATAATAAGCCTCAAAATATTTTTTAATCTCCTTCATCGAAGGATTCTTTAAATGCTCAATAGTACCAATGGTGGTTTGGGTTCCATAGGTGTGTTTTTTAAACATCGCTCCAAACAAAGCTTCCCAAACCTTACTTCCATCATTGTCCAAGCCTCTGTTTTTTTCCTCATAAACTGCCTCTAACTCTGTATGAAATAACCTCAATACTGGCTTACGGAATCTTTCACTTTCAATGGTCAAAAATTTCTCGAGTTGATTCGATGGAATCTCGTTAACATAAACAGTCTGCTCTACCGAAGTATATGCGTTGGTTCCTGAAGCACCAATCGAAGTAAGCATTTTATCGTATTCCTGAGCAATGGCAAACTTGGCCGCTATGCCGGAAACACTGTCTATCTGCCTGTAAATGGCTTTTCGTTTATCTTCATCGCTTGTTTTTCGATATACTTCAAATAAATCTTCAATCTGACTAACCAATGGTCCTTCCTTGGAAAAATCCATTGTCCCGAACTTATCACTACCCTTGAATACCATGTGCTCTAAATAGTGAGCCAAGCCGGTTGCATCGGCAGGATCATTTTTACTACCGGCTTTTACCGCTATATAAGTTTGTATTCTGGGTGCATTTTTATAAACCGTCATATATACTTTCAAACCATTTTCTAAAGTATATATTCGAGCTTTTAATGGATCATTGGCAAATGATTCATATTTAAATTGTTTGGCATTGGCTCCTGTTATTTCTTTTTTTATGCCTTGAGCCGACATATTCAGAGCAAGAAACAAAATGGAAACTAGTAAAGCATTTTTTTTCATAGTATGGATTTAATGATTAATTGTTTGTTTTGTTTTAATTTATAAATTGAGATATATCTGTTAGTAAAAGATTTTATTTTCTGACTAAAAACCCAATTCAAGGTCTAGTTTTTGTTTTAAAAGTAAAACATTGGGGTTCTTTTCAACCATATGATTGAATTTCTCTTGTGTCGTAAATAACTTTTTACCCTCTGTGATTTCATTTACAACAATTTCCAAGACAATCTCTGAATTAAAAAGCTCTGATTTCAAAAAAGCTAACAACTCGGTTTGTTCGGTTTTCATGTCTTCGCGCTGAACTTCGTTTTCCAAAGTAATCAAAACGCTGTATTTATCATTTAAAACCGGCTTGTGCGAATTTATGGTCGCATATAGACTTCTTTTACCCTGATTTAATATTATTTGAGCATAACGTGTCCAAGCAGAAATCAATTCATTTTGACTAAAGTCTTTTGTGATTGTTTTGTCTTGATTTTGATTGATTTCTTGTGATTCTAAATTTTGATTTACATCTAAACTTGTTTTGGATGTAATCTGACTTATGGAAATAGATTTTGCTTTGCCTAAAGCAGAAAAACCATTGGGCTTTTGAACTGGAAGAGGCATTGGCTTTACCTCTTTGGGTATTTCCAAAGGCTTGGAAACATTAGCAATATTTATATTTACCTGCGGAGTTTGAGAAACTGGCTTGATAGCTCCAGGAGCCATTATCAAAATTATATCATTTTTTTTTTCGGCATCCGCACTTGCGTTACCGTTAATTGAGCATAGCTGCATAAGTGTGAGCTCTACCAGAAACCGCTGATTTTTGCTGGATTTATATTGAACATCTGATTGATTCAACAAATTAAGTGCTGTCAATATAAAACTCTGCGGGCAACTTTGAGATTGTGATTTGTATTTTTCTTTTATGTTGACTCCGACCTCAAGTAATTGAAGCGTAGCAGGATCTTTACAGACTAATATATTTCTAAAATGCCCGGCCAATCCTACCAAATAATTATGTCCATCAAAACCATTGCTTAATATTTCATTGAACAACAACAGTGATGCCGGAATGTTTTTACTTAAAATAGCATCTGTGGCTTTAAAATAATAATCATAATCCAGAATGTTTAAATTCTCGATTGCTGCTTTATATGTAACCGAGTTTCCCGTATACGTAACAATCTGATCAAACATAGAGAGTGCATCACGCAATGCCCCATCTGCCTTTTGTGCAATGATATGCAAGCCATCTAGCTCAGAATCAATATTTTCTTTTTCGGAAATATATTTCAAATGACCTACCATATCATCTATTTGAATCCGATTGAAATCAAAAATCTGACATCGTGACAAAATAGTTGGAATTATTTTGTGTTTTTCTGTTGTTGCAAGTATAAAAATAGCGTGTGCAGGTGGCTCCTCTAATGTTTTCAAAAAGGCATTAAACGCTTGTTGTGAAAGCATGTGAACCTCGTCAATAATATAGACCTTGTGAGTACCTAATTGTGGAGCAAACCTCACCTGGTCTATTAGTTTCCTGATATCATCAACGGAATTGTTTGATGCCGCATCTAATTCAAAAATATTTAAAGAGTGACTAGTATTGAAAGAAAGACAAGAATCGCACCTGTCACAAGCTTCTATATTTTCCGCTCTGTTAAGGCAATTAATTGTTTTTGCCAATATCCTTGCGCAGGTAGTTTTGCCTACTCCCCTTGGACCACAGAACAAAAATGCCTGTGCCAAATGCTTATTTCTAATCGCATTTTTCAGTGTTGAAGTTATGGAGAACTGGCCAACAACAGTATCGAAAGTAGCTGGCCGATATTTACGTGCTGAAACAACAAAATTTTCCATTCCTGAAACTGCTTTTAATTTGACAATCTAGCAAATATAATATTTAAAATTGAAATGAATATATTCAGTATTTATATTTAAAAGATGCTTTTTATTTTGCTATCGTTATGCCGAATAATTCATGAAGATTCTCACCCGCATTTGAAAATACTCAATAAAAAAAGCTAATAAGATGGCTATTTAATTAATTTAGCCATAAAAACCATTATATGGTAATGACAGCAGCTGAATTTAACAAAAGAATAGAGATCGCAACCAAACCATTGCCGGGAAGCATCCCTTCAGAAATTATTTATCGACTGGCCGTTAAACAAAAATTTGACAAAAAAAACATCCTTGACTTTTATACCCAGGCCCTACCCAAGATCTCGAGAGAAATCTGGATTGAAAAAATCAAAATGGGAAATATTACTTTAAATGACAAAATCGCTTCGCTGGACACAAAAGTAAAAGCCGGAGAAATTACAAGGCATTCCTTCAAAAATCACACTGAACCAGACATAAATAATGAAATAAAACTAATTCACTTCGATGAAGATTTTCTTGTCCTAAACAAACCTGCACCATTACCCGTTCATCCCTGTGGAAGATTCAATAAAAACTCATTAATATCAATCCTGAACTTCGCCTTTCCTGAAGAAAACTTTAAGTTAATTCATCGACTTGATGCAAATACAACCGGACTTATTATCATAGGAAAATCAATTGAAGCTACTAAAAAAATCAACTCTCAATTTGAAAACAACACGATACAAAAAGAATATATTGCACTTGTAGATGGAATTATCAATGAAGATAGTCTATTGTCAGAAAAACCAATAGGAAAAAAATTGACTAGCAGTGGAGGAAGATCCCTTGATGAATCAGGCCAACATGCTAAAACAATTTTTAAAGTGATTAGGAGATTGAATGAGCAAAATCAAACCATCATATCTGCCCTGCCCATTCATGGACGAACGAATCAAATACGCCTGCATCTTGCCGACCTGGGATATCCCATTGTGGGAGATTATGGTTATAAAGACCCATTTTATTTCGAGAACAATCCTTTAACATACAAATCTGATTGCCTGTTCTTACATGCCTGGAAATTAACTTTTCTTCACCCAACAACACAAAACAAGGTGAGTTTAACGGCTGAATTGCCCGCAAAGTTCATCAATCTATGATGCCGTTTCTATAAATGATTTTCCATCCTCAAAATAACACACAAAAATGGATGCTTTATTTATGTAAGAATATGTATCTCTGAAATTTTTAGACCTGTCATTTTAGCACTTGATAGCTAACGAATTTTATTATTCTCAAACTGTTTACTCTTTTTATATCGCTTATTTGCTTCCTGCTTGAGTCGTCTTTTTTCTGACCGCTCCATTTTTTTTGCCCCTTCTTTATATCCGGAAACAATTTCTTTGCTCGGCTTATTCTTCGATAAAATCGCCTTGTTAGTTGGTCCTGATGACCTGCAGGATGCTATAATTAACAAAAAAACAAACGATAACAATTTAAACGTCATAATGTAAATCCTTTTAAAAAACTTAAGCTGTTAATTATTCTTTTCTGAAAACATTAAATCTTTATCAAAAAAATCACCTTTTAAAATTGTGTGTAAACTACAAAATAATAACTCCTTAGTGTAATTTATTCTTCAATTTTTGATGTGAGAGGAAAAATTATCATCCAAAAAACTTATGCTTTCAATTTAATCCACTAAAAAAACTTGAAAAACAAGTAATTACACATTTATAAACTCTAAACTTTTTTTGGAATAAAAATAGACTGTTAAACTTATATTACTTGTAATTTTTATATACACTAATTTAAATACATATTAAAAACAAAAACTAATAAACAGAAGATTAAATTTTAAAACATAAATAAAATTAATAAAACTCAAAAAGATATTTAAAGACATAACAAATCAATTTTTCAATTAAAACTCTTAATAATTAAAATCATGAAAGAAACTTATGTGATATGCGGAGCAAGTGGAAATACCGGAAGTTATATTGCTAAAAAACTTATTGAAAAAAATCAAAAAGTTAGATTAATTGGTCGAAGTAAAGAAAAACTTAAAAAACTGATCGACAAAGGTGCTGAAGCTTTCATCGGTGATTTAAAAAATCCTGCCTTCACCCTTTCGGCATTTGAAGGCGCAACAACTGCATATATCTTAATACCGCCCAATAATTTAGCCTTGGATTTAAGAAAACATCAAAATGATATCATTAACCCTATTGTTGAAGCCATCAAAAAAACTAGTGTAAAAAACGTTGTTGCACTTAGCAGCCTTGGCGCTCAGCTCCCTTTAAATACAGGCTTTGTTTTGGGCCTACATGACTTGGAAGAAAAACTCAAAAACATCGATGACCTGAACCTGCTAATCCTTCGCTGTGGTTATATAATGGAAAATACTAGGACTCAAATTAATCTTATCGAAAACAGGGGCTTTGTCGGTTCTATTATACTTCCAGATACAAAACTCCCTTGCGTGGCATTAAAAGACATTGCCGACTTGGCTTTTAAACGCCTGTCAGCTTTAGATTTTACCAAATATGAAATCATGGAGGCCCTGGGACCCAAAGACATAACCTTCAATGACATGACAAAAACATTAGCCAAAACATTAAACATCAACGATTTAAAATTCAAACATTTAAGCATTGAAGAAGAAAAGGAGATTTTGAATAATTATGGCTTATCAAACAACGTAGCTGAATCAATGATTGAATTTGAAGAAGCCATCAACAGTGGTCAGCTATTCGCTGGAGTTAATAGAAATCCTGAAAACACTACATATACTACATTCGAGGAATTCGCTGAGCAAATGGTAAAACCTTTTAAAGAAACTCATGCTCACTATCAACATTAACTAATAGAATAATATAGTTTTAACAAGTTTTTTTAACCGTATGGAACACTTTTCTCTATCGTAATGATTACAAAAGCTTGTGATTTTTTTGTCAAAAAGAAGCAATTTAAAAATTAAGTAAAAGGTTAAAACTCGGAATGAGTTTTAACCTTTTTACAAAGACATGAGGTTTAGATTAAACCAAATTAATTATATAAAAAAATAATTTTTACAAAGGCAAAAAATCAAATTCGAGATCAATCATAAATATCATCAGTGAAAAAATGATTACCGATTTGGAGTAGGATATATTCGATTGCAAGAAATTTTCAAATCGAGCTGGAGCAAATAAATTTTGCCCTGCTCGATTTTATTTTTTTGTGAATTATCATCCGCCAAAATCTTGCATCAAAATAAAACTAATCAATGCTAAATTAACACGCTATATCTTAGAGATTCAACTTAAAAAATTGTACAATTATCTTTAAAAGAAAAAAAGAAAATAGGTTTTAAATTAATTTCCGAAAAGTTTAGCTGAAATAATAATTCTAGATTTAATTACTCAAACTTAATTTGTTATCGAATAGCTTCCAAAACCTTCGTGATTTTGTTTTATTTACATTATATTAACTGCTTAATTAATGTTTTCATGGAAGGTTTATTTGAATTTGGATATTTAGGGCTTTTACTGGGCAGCTTTCTTGCTGCTACTATTCTCCCCTTTAGTTCGGAAGCATTATTGGTTTTGATGATATCATGCGGAAGATTTAATCTTTTAAATATTATTTTAACTGCCTCTGTCGGTAACTGGATGGGCGGCATGACTTGCTATTATCTTGGTTATCTCGGAAACTGGAAGTTAGTTGAGAAATATCTAAAAATAAAAGAAGACAAGATCTTAAAATTTAAATTTTGGCTAGACAAATATGGAAGTATGATGGCCTGGCTCTGTTGGCTGCCGATTATCGGTGACCCTCTTGCACTTGCTCTTGGTTTCATAAGGAGTAACGTATACCTCGTTTCCATATATATGTTCCTTGGAAAATTAATGAGATATATAGTAATAGCTTATTTCACCCACCTTGGGATTTCTAATACATAAAAAATTAAATTTTAGCCAAAAAAATCCATCTCTTAAATCACAGCTAAATGGAGCAAGGTCTAAATTGAAAAACTAAAAATTGAACTATTATTATCATTTTTTGTTTTATTTGATAACTTTGGCAGTCGAAAATTTATTTTACAACCTGTCAACTATGCAAAACCTTATTATTGAAGCTTCTAATACCAGTCCACATATTATTTTTGACAAACAAAACAATAAGTTTAAAATTGAAGGCAAAAGTGTTGTAGAAGAAAGCAACCAGTTTTTTGAACCAGTGATTAAATGGCTTGAAAACTATTGCCTATCACCTAATTTGGTTACTCATTTCGAGTTCAACATGGATTATTTCAATATCTCTTCTTCAAAAAACATTCTTGCGATTCTTTATAAATTAAATGATTTAAAAAAATCAGGTAATGAAGTAAAGATAACCTGGTATTATGGTGATGATGAAATGTATGAATTCGGAGAAGACTTTGCTTTTTTAGTGAAAATACCCTTTCATTTCATGGAAGACTCAAATAAAAAAAATACCGTTTCGGTATTCGCCAACAACGACTATAAGTCAAAATAAATAGCTCTACACTCCACATTAACTATATTATAGTTTAAAACATTTTTTAGACCATTAGATTATTCAGATAAACATGGCCTCCTCAACAAAAAAAATTGCGGTAATAGCTCATAGAGGAGCCTCTGGAAACGCCCCTGAAAACACGATTTCATCTATTAAACTTGCTTTAGAAATGCATGTTGATATGATTGAAATCGATGTACATCTATCTAAGGATTCTGTACCCGTTGTAATTCATGATGAAACGCTCAGTAGAACCACAAACGGAAATGGCAATGTTAAAGACTACTCCATTAAAGAATTAAAAAAACTTGACGCAGGAAAATGGTTTTCAGAAAAATACATCAATGAACAAATCCCAACATTGGAGGAAGTTTTAGAACAAACAAAAGGTAAATGCATCCTTTTAATCGAAATAAAAAATGGTTCCTCCATTTATCCAAATATTGAAAAAATAATTTTGAACATCATCAAAGATAAAAATGCTGAAAATGACTGTATTATTCAATCTTTTGATGATGAAGTTATTCTGAATCTTGAAAATCAGAATTGTTCTGTTCAACTTCAAAAATTAGTTACAGGAAACATCAGATTTCTTCCTTTCCATCTGGTAGACTCCAAAATAAAATTTGGATCTATTTATAGATATAAAAACGTATCGGCCATTAATTTAAACTTTAAATACGTGAATAAAGTTGTTGTAAATAAAATTCATGCTGCCGGCCAAAAAACTTTTTGCTGGACGGTAAATAAAAATAAAGATATGATTCGATTGATTGATTGTGGCGTTGATGGTATAATTACAAACTATCCTGAAAAACTAATTGAAATTCTTAAAAAATGAGAATAATAGCAGAAATACCTCATAGTCAATTTAAAATTTCTGTCTTCTCTTGGAATTCTAAATACATCATAAAGATCGAATTAGGAAACTTTGAACAAGCTTTTAAATTAAGAGAAGACGAAGTAAGTGGTCTCGAAGACATAAAAAAACTATTAACAGATTCGTTTTTAGAAAAATCTCTCAAAAATTTTATTGAAATGCGATCCGCATTCTCCGAATCATTATCAAAATTATAAACTCCCAAACATACTTTTTTTAGCTCCTATTCATATCCTGAATTTAGTTTAACTTATTCTTTCTATTATCTTTGCTCATTAATTAAAAACAATCAACAAATAATAAAATGAAAAACATTTCTCTGATATTAAATTTTATTTTGATAATTGCCGTAGGAATACTTTTTTACCTTCATTTTTCTTCTAATAAACAAACAAAAACTGACTCTTTACCACTAATAACAAAAGTATCACCAACAGGGATATATTATGTAAATACTGACTCACTATGGAAAAAATATGAATTTGTTAAACGCTCTGAAGAAGAACTAATAAAAGAAAAAACTATCCTAGAGGGTCAATTTAAACTAAAATATCAGGCACTTGAAAAGGAAGCCATAGGTCTTCAAGAATTAATAAGCAAAGGAATACTGACAGAAGAAAATGCTCAAAAAAAACAGGCTGAATTCATGCAAAAAGAACAGAAGTTAATGGAATATAAGGAAGAGTTAGCCACCAAATTGATGGAGAAAGAAAGCAAAATGAACGAGAAAATCCAGAAAGAAATCTATGATTTTCTTAAACAGAAAGCAAAAAACAATAAAATCGAATATATTTTTGGCTATACAAAAGGAGGCTCTTTACTCTATGGAAATGACAGCCTCGAAATCACCAACGAAATCATAGATGAGTTAAATAAAAAAGATGCTGAAAAACAAATCGAGAAATAATTTGTTCTACCAAAATTTAATACCTAACGAATTTAATAACAAACAAATACATTATTAAGGCTTTTTTTGATGTATTCTTGAGTTATCAATGCTTTTCTTTATTAAATAACGAAATATTCTCAAAATAAAATAAATTGTTATCAGCCCAAAAAAACCTACAAAAGGGAAAAAACCAAAATATGGGTTTTGAAATTCTAAATCATCATTAATCATCAGTGCGCATTTTTAATATCTTCCACCAAATTAATGCCAATCTGAAACAATAAAACGATTAATATATAGTATGCTTGATTACCGACAACAAACTGATTAAATTAGCTTTGTAAAATAATTAAACAATAAGGGAATGAAGGGTAATATTAAAATTTTCATCTTTTGTTTGATGGCTTTGATACCCGAAATGATTTTTTCACAAAATCAAAACCTATCTGGCATATTTAAAGCCGAGTCTACCGAATATGATTTAAACAGTCAAAAGACGAATCAAATAAATCATACGCTACTTTTAAATTCTGACAAGAGTTTTATTTACAAAAAGTCTCATCAAAATGAGTCTTGCAACTACAACTATATAGGCAATTGGAACGCTTCAAAAAATGAATTGGTTTTAAACTTTTTAGCTGAAGAGTCGCTTGCACTCAAAATAGTTCATGAAGAAAATTCTCAATCAATTTTTCTTCGAACAGAAGATTTGTTGCTTTATCCGGTTAACAGCAATAAATTGGTTTTTCCTATTAACAAACTCGACCCAAATCAAAAAAAAATATATAAAGATCCCCCCTGCCCCAAATTTTAACCAAACAATAAAAGATAGCATCCAATTTTCAAATGAATAAAAAATCCAACCCTCTGCTTATTTTTTATATCCTAACGATTTATATTGTGCTTCAGTTTGCTTGGTGGACTTATATGCTTTCCAATTTAAATGACGAGGTATACGCCAAAAAAACAGAATTAGTGTTTTCTTCTCAAAAAACAATTCTGGAAAAAAATGATCTAATTGATGAATTAGAAAAAAAATTGATCAAAAAAAAATTGATGATAATTGGTGAAGGAAGTGTCTTTATTTTATTGCTATTGGCTGGGATTTATAAAACCAGGAAATCTTTCTTTAAAGAATTGAAACTTGCTGAACAGCAGAAAAACTTTTTACTCTCAATAACTCATGAATTAAAATCTCCGGTAGCTTCTGTAAAACTATATTTACAAACATTGCTAAAAAGAGACCTGGAAAAACAAAAGATAGAACAGATACTCATTAATTCCATTAAAGAAACAGAAAGACTTAATAATTTAATCGATAATTTATTAGTTGCATCAAAAATTGAAAGTGAACTATACCCAATTTTCCTTGAAAAGACACTAATTAGACTTTTTATAGAAAAAACGGTGATAAATTTGAAAACAATTTATCAAGATAAATATGAAATTGTAATAAACATTAATCCTGAATTATCTTTAGATATTGACAAACAAGCTTTTTCTTCCATAATTTTAAATCTTCTTGAAAATGCCATTAAATATTCTCCCATTAATACAACAATTTCAATTGAAAGCCACCAGGAAAATGGGAGATCTATTCTACGAATTATTGATCAGGGAATTGGAATCCCCGATCATGAAAAAAAACTAATTTTCAATCGTTTCTACAGAATTGGCAGCGAAGAAACCCGGTCTGCAAAAGGAACCGGACTGGGACTTTTTATAGTCAAACATCTCATTGAAAAGCAAAAAGGTGAAATTGCAATATATGATAACACCCCCAAAGGGAGTATCTTTGAAATTATTTTTTAATACATAATTCTTAATTTTTATGTCCAAAAAACTAGCTCTATTAATTCTCGATGGATGGGGAATTGGAAATGGATCTGTTTCCGATGCCATTGCAAATGCGAAAACTCCATTTATGGATTCGCTATATAAATCTTACCCTTATTCTACACTTCTCACTTTTGGTGAGCATGTTGGACTCCCGGAAGGACAAATGGGCAATTCAGAGGTCGGACATTTGAATATTGGTGCAGGAAGAGTTATTTATCAAGAATTGGTAAAAATTAATAATGCCGTCAAAAATAAAACACTAAATAAAAACAAAACACTTTTGGATGCCCTATCCTATGCTAAAAACAATAAGAAAGCAGTTCATTTGATGGGTTTAGTTTCTGATGGAGGGGTACACTCCTCTCAAAACCATTTACATGCACTTTGCGATATAGCATATGAAAATGGTCTTTCAGATGTATTCATTCATGCTTTTACAGATGGAAGAGATACTGATCCTCAAAGCGGATTAAACTACATTAAATCACTTCAAGACCACCTATCCAAAAAAAATACTACAGGAAAAATCGCTTCTATTATCGGTAGATATTATGCTATGGATAGAGACAACAGATGGGAAAGAATTAAAAAAGCCTATGATTTATTGATCAATGGCATGGGAACAAAATCAAATAATCCCATTGAGAGCATTTTGGAATCATATGCCAAAGGAATAACAGACGAATTTATTGAACCTATTTTAATTTGTAATGAAAATCAAAACCCCATAGGGATAATAGAAAACGGTGATGTAGTAATATCTTTTAACTTCAGAACAGATAGGTGCAGAGAAATTACTAGCGCTTTAACTCAAGTGGATTTTCCGGAATTGGAAATGAAAAAACTCGATCTGTATTACGTTACCATGACAAATTATGATGCTACATTTAAAAAGGTAAAAGTCATCTTTGAGAAAGACAATTTAAATTATACCCTTGGAGAGGTAATTTCTAAAAACAATAAAAAACAAATTAGAATAGCTGAAACAGAAAAATATCCACATGTTACATTTTTCTTTTCCGGAGGAAGAGAGTCTGAATTTGAAGGTGAAAAAAGAATTTTGATTTCTTCTCCTAAGGTTCCTACCTATGATTTGAAACCAGAAATGAGTGCACCGGAAATTGCAAATGCCATCATCCCCGAATTAGAAAAAAAAGAAACCGATTTCATTTGCCTTAACTTCGCCAACGCTGATATGGTAGGACATACCGGTGTATATGAAGCGATTATTAAAGCAACCGAAACGGTTGACAAATGCCTAGAAAAGGTCGTTAATGCGGGTATAAAAAATGATTATTCTATTCTTATAATTGCCGATCATGGAAATGCGGATTATGCAATAAACGATGATGGAAGTCCTAACACGGCTCATAGTACCAATCCTGTGCCTTGTATTTTAATTGATAATGACTTAAAAAAAATAAAAAACGGCAAGTTAGCTGACATAGCTCCAACAATTTTAAGTATTATGAATATTGATATTCCAAAAGAAATGACAGGAGAAATATTGATTTAATTAACATCTCTGATAATAGACAGATTGTCTTTTATTCAAAAATAGTCAATTAATTATTGTATTTTCAAAAGGGATTACTGATAAAAATAATCAATCTTAATTTTTATTTTGTTTACCTTTGATAGTGATCGATGATTTAAAACAGAAATAAATTTTAGCTTTTAAAATGGATGATTTAGGGAACAAAACAGAAGCAAATTTTAAGCAAAGAGCAAAAAAAACTTCAGTAAATAATAATTCATTTATTGAAGTCGGAAAATTACCACCTCAAGCTATTGATCTGGAAGAAGCCGTTTTAGGAGCTGTTATGTTGGAAAAAGAGGCTGTTAATGATGTAATTGATATTTTAGGTGCACAAAGCTTTTATAAAGATGCCCACCAGAAAATATTTGCTGCTGTAAAAGATTTATTCCAGCGATCTGAACCAATTGATATTTTAACCGTCACTACTGAATTAAGAAAGCGTGGCGAACTTGAAATTGTAGGTGGCCCATATTATATTACTCAGCTAACAAATAGAGTTGCCTCCGCAGCAAATATTGAATATCATGCCAGAATTATATCCCAAAAACACATACAAAGAGAACTGATTCGTGTGTCAACAGATATAATTAAAAAATCATACGATGATTCAACAGATGTTTTCGAACTGTTGGATGAGGCCGAACGAAATTTGTTTGAAATTGCCGAAGGTAATATTCGTAAGGATTATGATGAAATGAAAAACCTCATGCTTAAAGCCATTAAACAAATAGAACTGGCAAAAGATAAGCAAGATGGGATAAGTGGTGTGCCGACGGGGTTTACTGAATTAGATCGTTTGACATCTGGATGGCAAAAATCTGATCTGATAATTTTAGCAGCAAGACCAGGTATGGGAAAAACTGCTTTTATATTGTCAATGGCCAGAAATTCAGCAGTTGATTATAAAAAACCAGTAGCTATATTTTCTCTTGAAATGTCCTCTTTACAACTCGTTCAGCGTTTAATCGCCAGCGAAACTGAACTTTCAGCAGATAAACTAAGGAAAGGGCAATTGGAAAACCACGAATGGGAGCAATTAAATGCTAAAATAGGTAAACTGGCTACTGCTCCGCTTTTTATTGATGATACTGCTGCTCTTTCAATTTTCGAATTGAGAGCAAAATGCAGAAGACTAAAAGCTCAACATGATATCCAAATGATTGTCATTGATTATTTACAATTAATGACAACGGGTGGAGAAGGAAAAGGAAACAGAGAACAGGAAATAAGTACTATATCAAGGTCACTTAAAAGCATAGCAAAAGAACTGGATATTCCTGTAATTGCATTATCACAGTTAAGCAGAGCCGTGGAAACAAGAGGTGGAGATAAAAAACCACAACTATCTGACCTTAGGGAATCGGGTGCAATTGAACAAGATGCTGACATGGTTTGTTTTGTGTACAGACCAGAATATTATGGATTTACAGAGGACGAACAAGGAAATTCATTGGCCGGAACTGGTCAAATTATTGTCGCCAAACATAGAAATGGTGCTCTAAAAGATGTTAATTTGAGATTTATTGATAGACTAGCTAAATTCTGTGATTTGGAAACTCCTGATTATAATCCATTTGGAGCATTATCACCATCTAATGATTTCGATGATTCGTCAAGCGGCAGTTCTTTTACAATCTCTTCTAAAATGAATGATGAAGATGCCCCCTTTTAATAGTTAAAATGAAAAAGAAACTGTTTTTATTATTAATTATCATAATCCAGTCAAACATCATAGGGGCAAGTAACCTATTGATCCCGATGGATAACAGTCAAAAAAACCACCTAAAAGCCTACGGCATAGCCTACTGGATTCTTAAAAACAACGTTGAATTAAATTGGCTTTTAAACTTTAGAGGGGGAAGTTTTCTTGTCCAAAATAATAAAGAAATAGAAAATGAATGCCTAATAAGAGGAGTTTCCTACGAAATAATTCCAGATGCAAAAGCTCAGTCCATTTTAGAAGAAATTTCTAATCCTGAAGCCAATTTAGATGCTGTAAAACTTGAAAAAGCTCCCAAAGTAGCTGTCTATTCGCCTAAAAGCAAATTACCTTGGGATGACGCTGTTACCCTTGTCCTCACATATGCTGAAATCCCCTACGACGTTGTATATGACGATGAGATAATACAAGGTAAGTTACCCAGCTATGATTGGTTGCATCTTCATCACGAAGACTTTACAGGTCAGTATGGGAAATTCTATAGAAGCTATAGCAATGCAACATGGTATCAGGAGCAAGTAAAAGAAATGGAAAACAAAGCCAAAGAACTTGGATTTAACAAAGTATCTGAATTAAAACTTGGAGTTGCCCAAAAAATAAGAGATTTCACTTCAGGTGGTGGCTTTTTATTTGCTATGTGTTCTGCAACAGACAGCTATGATATAGCCCTAGCCGCCGAAGGTGTTGATATATGCGAAAAAATGTACGATGGAGACCCTGCCGATCCAAACTCGCAACAAAAATTGGATTTCTCAAAATGCTTTGCTTTTAACAACTTCATGCTTATAAGAGATCCTCTGGAATATGAATATTCAAGCATTGATGCTACTTCCATTCATTCTCCGCCAAAATTGAACCAACAAAGTGATCTTTTTACTTTATTTGAATTTTCAGCAAAATGGGATCCCGTACCAACTATGCTTTGTCAAAATCATGAGCAAATTATTAAAGGGTTTATGGGACAAACAACTGCTTTCAACAAAAGCATTATAAAATCAGATGTATTAGTATTGGGAGAAAATAAATCGATTAACTCTGCAAAATATATACATGGAAAGTATGGTAAGGGAACCTGGACGTTCTATGGTGGCCATGACCCTGAAGATTATCAACACTTCGTTGGTGATCCCCCTACTGATTTGAATCTACATCCTAATTCACCTGGATACAGACTAATATTGAATAATATTTTATTTCCTGCTGCAAAAAAAATAAAACAGAAAACCTGATTGAACGTCAGGTTTTTTTATTAAGAATTAGTCATTAAACAACCAATTAAAACCAAACTTAAAAGCCCTACTATTGGTTGGATAATATGGAGTTAAATAAAAATTATTACCCATAAAACCAGAATTCAAATGATCTATTTTAAAAAAGATAGATACATCCTTCACCTGTAAATTAATGAAAAAATCGATAAAAGGATAATCTCCTACCTTAACATTATCCTGAATTTTAAAAAGAGAGAGAGCTGGAACAAATGAGTTAGCATAATAACTGCTAAAATAAAAAACATCAAACCCAATCTGAAAAGGAAATTTCATTTTAGATTTTTCAAAATCTAAATAAACAGATTCAGACAATGCAATTTTAGGTATTCTTATAACATTGGTAGCAGTATGGCTCTGCAATAATGCATTTGTTTTAATTTTAAATTTACCAAAAGCAATTATATTAGATGTTTTAACACTAAACACTTCTATTGGAGTAGAATTTTGTTTTGGTATTGAATTAGAATCTAAATAAACAAGATTTAAACATCTATTGTAGGATACTGTAAGGTCAGAAGTTTTATAAGAAAATTTAAAATTTCCGTTCATTAGATCCATCTTACTAAAATTATTATCCCAATAAAAATGATTCGAAGAATAGTTTTTATAAAAATAATCGGTGTTTCTTCTTTGAAAATTTCCATCAATAGAAATTAAAAAACCACTATTTCCGAAAATGAAATCCTTCTTGGAGAGCACTTTAAAATCTCTTTTGTTTAGACCGTCAAATACATAATCAGTAGACAATAGAAATTCATTAATACGATAATTAAATGAAGCTGTAAGATTACTATGTAAATTATAGTTACCATCATTATAAACATTTATATATTGATGGGAAAACTTAACCATAAATTTATTTCCAAAAAAACTATCAAAATATCCCACACCATTCTCCAAAACGTCATAAGTTATGGAATCGTTGGTTTGATTGGTACTAAGAAATAAATTTTGATAAAAATTTTGATTTACACTAGACTCTTTATACTGAAAGTATTTTTTACTGTATTTTAAATCATGAAAAAAACCTCGTTTAAATAGATCCTCTTCAGACACTGTGGATATATCCACAGTGTCCATAAGCTTTTTAAATCTGAAAATTTGCTTGAATTTAAATATTGATTCCTTCGAAATAGAATTACTCCCATTTAGATTTACTGATAGAGTGTTAAGAGAAACCAGATCGTTGCTTTTAAAAGCAGAGTCATATGCAATTCCACCATTTTCATTATTCTTAATAGAATTCCTAATATAACTGCTAAAATACTGATACCTGCCAAATTTAGATAAGTAATTGGCATTAACCATAAAATTGGTATTATTTGAAGCTTGATTCTTATAAAAACCCAATGAATTTATCTTTCTATAAGAAACACCAAAGTTTAGAAAAGGTGAAATATTTTGGGAATGAGTAATATCTAGAATTTGTTCTTTTTTTGCACCTAAAATTACTTTTACACTTGTATAAGGCTTTTTAGTATTGAAAAAATTGATATTATCATCATTAAAAGAATATACTTTGGATGCATTTCTACCGAAATTAAATCCTACAGGAGAGTTTTCAGAAAAAAACAAGGATTGATTCGGTAATCCTATATTACCTAAACCAATATTAAAAGATCTTTTATTTGGAGAATAAATTTGAAAATCCTCCAAACGATTTTTTTTATATCGTGAATTAAAATTTAATGAATCAAAAGAAAGATCAGAATAGATTAAAACTCCATCATCAATTCTTTTAAGTATGGTAGAGTCAATCTGGGAAAAAATACTAAGAGGAATGAAAAAACAAAAGAGGGCAAAAAGTAACTGCTTCATGAAAGCAAAATTAATAAAAAAAGGCATAAAAAAAGCCCCAAAAATAATTTTGGGGCTTTTAGATTAAAAGTGGCAACGACATACTCTCCCACATGATATTGCAGTACCATCTGCGCTGGTGAGCTTAACTTCTCTGTTCGGAATGGGAAGAGGTGGACCTCACCGCTATAGTCA
>CANHPJ010000004.1 GCA_947462515.1 Bacteroidota bacterium
AAAAAGTGCAGGTTTTGAGGTAGTTCCGGTAGGAATTTCAGAAGGAGAAATTGAAGGCATAAAAATATTAACGGGAACCCCAGCTATTGAAGATGTTGATACGGTAACATTATATGTTGGGCCGAAAAATCAAGCTGCGTATTTCGACTATATTATCAGTTTAAAACCTAAACGAGTTATATTTAATCCAGGGACTGAAAATCCAGATTTTTACCCACTTTTAAAGGAGAATAATATTGAATCTGTGGAAGCTTGTACCTTGGTAATGCTATCTGTCAATTCTTATTAATCAAGGAAAAAAGATTTTTTTATAAAACAGCAATTAAAAAGCGTGTTTTTTCAAATACTTACCGAAAGTCTCTGTAAATTCTTCAGAGGCTTTTTTATTTAAATTAATAGTAGTTTTGAAGTTATCTTTGTCATTAGATATCAGCATAGTATCAAAATTAAGGTATTCAATTTTATTATAGTTTGAAATCTCTTTTATTCGATTAATGAATACTGATCTGTTGGGTTGAAATTTAGCCGATTGGGAATAAATTGGTGATTCAAACAATATCAATTTTATATTAAATGTTTTACATATTTGGATGATTTTATTCAGATAACCTTCCCTATTTGAACTCCAAATAAAGTTTTGATTTTTAGGATAACTTTCCGTGAAGGCTTGGCTATCACTTTTCCAGATTTCAAACGGAGGTTCAAAACCATCTTCAAAATATGCCTTGTTTTTACCGCTTGCAAAATGCTTTACACCCTGTAAAACATTGAAATTAATTTTATTACTGTAATAAGCATAAGCCATAAATGGAAAACCTGACCATTTATAATATTCCGGATCCTGTTTTTTTATGATATCATTAACCACAGTATCACCCAGGAAGGATGCAAATCGATAGGTGTTAAATTCATTATACCTTATATCAAAAGATTCGGGACTAATGTATAATAATAAATATTTAGGAGGGAGATTATTTTTCAGATAAAGGTGCAGATGGAGAAAATTATCAGCCAGATCTGAATGGCTTTGAGCCAGGTTAAACGACTTTAAGCCAGTATGTTTATCCAATATCGTTGGTGAAATCATCCAAACAGGTACGCAGGGACCCAGAATTAATACTTCGGCATTTATTTTTTCTTTAGAAACATATGCGCTTTTAATATTTCTGTTTTCAAGCAGAAAAAAGCCATAAAGTAATTCCAGTCCCTTTAGTGAAATTAGGAGAAATAGAATAGCAAATAGAAATCTTTTTGTAAGACGCATCAAAATTGAATGTAGATAAATTGTTCTCTACTTTTAAAAATACCAAACAAGAAAATCATTAAAATAAAAATCATAGCATATCTCCACTTGAACCTTTCTGTTAAAAAAGCATTTACTATCTTTTTCTCAAAAATCAAAAACAAAATGGTTAAAGCTAAAGTAATATATAAATTGAATTGCGATTCCAGATCTCCTCCGATTGCAAGTTTAGATACGAAATCGTTAAGCCAATTTGAAGGCAAAAAATTATTAAAACTAAATATGGAATTTAAGAAAGAAAATGATTTATCTAAGGATTTAGCCCGAAAGAAAATGAAACTAAGGCTTATTAAATTAAAAGTTATTATAATTCCTATAAGTTTATTTAGTGAAGAGGAAAAATAATTCGAAAAACGGGCGCGACTTTTTTTTGTGATTAGTTCGATACATAAATATAGAGCGTGACAAAGCGCGTACAACAGAAAATTAAATCCCAAGCCATGCCACAAACCAGAGATTATAAACGTAACAGTTATTGCTAATAAGGTTCCTGTTATTTTTAAATTTCTTAAATGATATGAAAGGGGATAAAAAACATATTTTGTAAGCCATGAAGTGAGTGAAATGTGCCATCTTCTCCAAAAATCAGTCACTGAAGCTGCTCTTAGTGGAAATTGAAAGTTTTCTTTTATATCAATTCCGAGCATTTTTGCTGAACCTATTGCCATATCGGTATATCCGGAAAAATCAAAATACAGCTGAAACGTAAAGAAATACAGAGCGACTAAGGCAGTAAGACCATTATTTGTATCCGAAAGATCAAAGTTGTAGTGAACATATGGAGCAAGGCGATCTGCAATCACCATTTTTTTAAATAATCCAATAATTAGCCTTTGGGCGCCGGTTTTAATGTCAGAGCTTAAAGATCTTTCTTTATGTATTTGTGTTAAAAATTCTTGAGGTAAAATTATTGGCCCCGAAACAATTTTTGGAAAAAAAGACGAATAGAAAATATAATTTATCCAACTGATATTATTTGTTGTACGGTTATGATATACCTCTATTAGGTAAGCAATATTTTGAAGGGTATAAAACGATAAGCCAATTAAAAAAATAAAACTGCTGGACTCAAAATTTATCGCAGTAAAGCTGAATGACAGTCCTTGCGTATTTTGTTCAAAATATTTGAATAAAAATAAGGCTGACAAATTGAATAAAATTCCCAGATAAAATGGTATGACTTTTTTCTTGGAGTTGGAAAAAGCAATATTTTTTGCCAGGAAATAATTGAGAGTAGAAAGGCAAATTAAAACTATTAGGGATTCTATATTTTTTGATGCGATAAAAACAAAACTACCAAAAATCAATAAAGGAATTTTGAATTTTTCAGGCAATAGAACTTTCAGAACTAAAATCGAAAATAAAAGAATGAGGTATGAAATAGTATTGAACTCCATGAATCAATTCACTTTACAAGTTTCTTAGAGATACAATATATCATTTGCCCCACATTTTCAAATGACATTACTTCATCAAAAGTAAAATGTAAATTAAAATGAGTTTCCATTTCGGTAATTAATTCTAAATGAGTTAAGGAATCCCAACCATCAATATCATCTGCGGTATTCTTATCTAGAAGGATAATTTCCGGATTCAAAAAAACTTTTCTGAAAATCGCTTGAACTTCCTGTTTAATTTGTTCCTGCATTTTATAAAATATAGATTAAGAACGATATTTTTAAATTAAGATTTTAGATTCTGTGTAATTTAATTACACAGAATCAGATTTGTTACCTTATATAAATCAGAAGTTTAATAAATTAAACATTGTATGCTAATAACCTGAAATGAAAAGTTTAGAATTAATTAACTTGATCTAAGGCTTGTTTAATATCAGTTATTAGGTCATGGTAATTTTCAACACCAACAGATAAGCGAATTAGTTTTTCTGATATATGCATTACCTGTTTATCTTCCATAGGCACATCAGCATGTGTCATGGTTTGTGGATGTTCTGCTAAACTTTCTGTACCACCAAGGCTCACAGCCAATTTGATTAATTTGAGGCTGTCCAGAAATTTAAAAGCTTGTTTTTCACCTCCATTTATATCAAAGGAAATCATAGCACCGGAAGAGGAATATTGACGATTAAAAATTTCTTTTTCCTTTTCTTCCACAATAAAGCCCAGGTAATAAACTTTTTCAACCAAAGGATGATTTTGCAAGAATTTAGCTACTTCAGCGGCATTGCGAGCTTGCTCATCCATTCTTACTTTTAAGGTCTCTAAACTTCGCATTAATAGCCAGCCTGTCCAAGGACCAGCCATATTACCCAAAAAAGTTCGCAAACCTTTAACACGAGCCATCAGCTCATTGGAACCCAAGCAAGCTCCTGCAATTACATCAGAGTGTCCACCAATGTATTTAGTTGCAGAATATAAAACCAGATCTGCACCATGCTTTAAAGGATGTTGCCATATAGGTCCCATATAGGTATTATCAACGGAAAGGATTACAGGTTTTTCATCTGTGGTAAAATGTTGCTTAATCTGAGCACACATTCTAATGTCAATAAGCGCATTTGTAGGATTAGCAGGTGTCTCAATATGTATCATAGTAAGTTGATCTGCTCTTCCGGAATTATTTATTTTTTCAATTATTTGTTCTTTGGAATCTGTGGCATGAAATCCTATCGATAAAATATTTAATTTTTTAAGAAAGTGATTGATAAAATGATCAGTACCGCCATAAACTGGTCTGGAATACAATAAAAGATCCCCAGGCTTCATAAATTCCATTAATGCTGTTGATATAGCAGACATTCCACTTTCAAAAACAGCGCAATCTTCAGCTTCATCCCATAAACACAATCTATTTTCCAAAATTTCAAGATCAGGATTATTAAGACGGCTATAAATCAAACCCAATTCTTCCCCTTTATCTTTTTCTCTTAAACCATAAGCTAATTCAAAAAAACGTTTTCCTTCCATGGCTGAATTGAAAACAAAAGTTGAGGTTTGAAATATTGGACATTTTATCGCTCCCTCAGACAAGGATGGTTTGTAACCATAGCTCATCATTAAGCTTTCAGGTTTCATTGATTTATAATCCATAATAATGATTTAAATAATTTATTAAATGTTAATTTTTTTTAAAAGGAATTTATATTGTTGTAAAGTATAGAATCGAATTAGTTTGAAAGCTTAAAGTTATATTAAAAAACCAAGCTAGAGTTAGCTTTGAAACATTGAAAATTTGAATGAAATTCATTTTGAATAATCTTATATACTATTTTAAATTATTCTTAAAAGTTGGCTTTAAAAAGGTAAACACTATTTAGGAACATTATTTTTCAGCCATACTCCTTGCTGCAATCCATCCTGTTGTCCAGGCTGCCTGAAAATTAAAACCACCGGTTATGCCATCTATATCTAAAATTTCACCGGCAAAAAAGAGTCCTTTGCAATTTTTGCTTTGCATAGTTTTTAAATCTACATCATTTAAACTAACTCCACCACAGGTAACAAACTCCTCCTTAAAGGTAGTTTTTCCATTTGCCAAATATTGATCACAAATTAAATTATTTATTAATTTATTCTGATTTTTACGAGGCAATTCGCTCCATCTTTGCTGTACGTCTACGTCAGATTTTTCTAATAAATAATCCCATAGTCTTCTTGGTAAATCGAAAGGTAATTTTGAACTTATTATTTTAGATCCATGTTCTGATCTAAATTCTTGAAGGAAATCTCTAAGGGCATCTTCTGAGTATGATGGAATCCAATTAACTAATAGAGAATACTTATAATTCAATTCACTGAGATGGCGGGCAGAAAGTGCAGAAAGTTTTAATACTGAAGGACCGCTAAAGCCCCAATGAGTAATTAAAAATGGGCCTGAAGAAATCAATTTAGTACCAGTTATTTTAATGGAGACATTTTCGAGTGAAATACCCATTAATTTGGTTATTTCTTTGTCAATCAGGTTAAAAGTAAACAATGACGGAACAGGTTTTTCAATTTTATGACCTAATTTGGCAATCCATTGATATGAATCGGCATTAGGATTTCCACCCGTTGCAATTAATATTTTATTGCAGGAGATTATAGATTCATCATTGAAAAAACATTCAAAACCATTCTCTTTTTTAAGAATTTTTTTAAGTAATTTCTCCTGAATAATTTCAACCTTATATTTTTTAGCTTCATTCAAGAGGCAATCAATAATTGTTTGCGAATTATTTGAAACTGGAAATATTCTTCCATCCTCCTCGGCTTTAAGTTTTACACCTCTGTTTTCGAACCAGCTAACGGTATCTTTTGGCCCAAATTCAGAGAAAGCTGAAAAAAGCGCTTTTTCGCCTCTTGGATAATTTTGAACTAAGAGCTTAGGATTAAAACATGAGGTGGTAACATTGCATCTGCCGCCACCTGAAATTTTCACTTTAGATAATAGTTTAGAAGACTTTTCTATTAAAGTAACCTTTATGGAAGAGTTTTGCCGGGCACAATTTATAGCAGAAAAAATTCCTGCAGCCCCGCCTCCTATTATTAAAACCTCAGTGAAATATTTCATTTTATATTATAAAGGATTGAAATAAAAAGAGATACCGGCCCATTTAACTTTTTTAATTTCATAAACGCTAAAAGGCAAATTACCCTGATAGAATTCCAAAAGGAAAGAAACGGGATTGTTAAAAACTTTGGCGATTCTAATTCCTGTTGCAATTTTTACTTTGGGTTGATAATTATCTTGAGCTAAAATTTTAACATCAGAACCTAAAATAAATTCATAGAATTTATCACTTGAAATATATTGATTAAAGATAAAACCAAATTGAGTACTGAAACGCTTGCGAATAGTTTCAGGGCGAACAACTAATCCTGCCGCTGCATAAAGCCTAAGTTTCGTAGTAACATGAGATAAGGTGAAATCTAACTGTTCGTAATTTACTGGATTAGGGGTATATGATCTGATTTGATTACGAATGATATAATCATCACCAAGATGTGATGATATATGATATAATCTGGTTCGGAGAGCCCATCTATCTTTTCTCGCATTGAAGAAAAAACTTCCTTTAAAATCAGAATTAAGGATATTACGTTGCCATTTATCTTTCACAATCAACCATTCAAATTGAGTAAATGCTGCAGCATCAAATCCTATCTCATAACCATTTAAAGAGTCTTTTTGCCATCTTGTAAGTACTTTTTGAGTTGCCATAGAAAACGGCACATATCCTTTTTTTGTATTGTTATCAATTTGAGAATATCCAAAAAAACCTATGTAAGGTTGACATTCTATTGGATCAAGAAGTATTGGATCAAAATAGGTGTTTTTAGGGAGTGAGATTCTTTTTTTTAAGTTTTCTTCCTGCGCCAGAACTAACTTAAAATTCAAAAAAAGAAAAGAAAAAATAAAAAAAGTAGAAAATTTCATTAAAATACTTGAGTATGAAACAAAAATACATTTCTTATTTTTAAAGATTATTATGCCTGGTTTTAATTAGCTAACAATAATCTGTTAATCATTTAAAAAATTATAGTTTTTATTTATTACGTAGATATATTATTTCAGGTATTCATCAAAGGTGCCATTAGAATATAAAACAATAATTTTAGAAATAGACTTGGCATCAATTGGAATGTCAGTCGAAATCGAATTATTTGTATACTCAGCTAAGGTTTTAAAATCTGACATTTCATTTTTTGTATTGGGATAATCTTTCAGTAAAAATTCCCCTTTTCCAAGTAATAACCATTGTGGATTTATTTCATTCCATCGTATTAATATTTTTTGGATAAAGTCTAAGCTAGGTTTGTTGCGCCCAGACAAAATATGTGAAATATTAGCACGTTGCACTCCAATTTCATCTGCAAATTTAGATGGGGAAATTTGAAAATGGGTTACTATAAAATTAATTCTTTCTATCATATTATAATTAACAAAAGTTAATTTACCTGGTATTAAAAAACAATCAAAAAAAGTATAAAGCACTTATGTATCCAAACCAATAATTTAAATAAACATATATTTAATATTGAATATCAAGTATTTAAAATAAAAATATTAATCAGTAATTTACAAATGTATACAAATTAATTTTTTGTAAATTTTTAATAAACAAATGTAATAAAAAACGAATCAAGTATAAAGCTAATACGATTCTTAAAAAGATATTTATCATCAATCATATCGTATAAAATCGATTTAAAAGTAAATTAAATCAGTGTAAAATCTATACCCTATTTACAAAGCTATCACGATGTACTTGTTAGATCCGCGAATATTAAGAGTTTACTAGGATGAAAAAATATAAGGAAATTAAGAGGCACAGAAATTTTAAATGACTGAAGTCAGTCTATTTTTAACTTAGTCCGAATTACTTATATAAACACTGTTAAGAT
Organism: Bacteroidota bacterium; assembly: GCA_947462515.1. Taxonomy (GTDB): domain Bacteria; phylum Bacteroidota; class Bacteroidia; order JACCXN01; family JACCXN01; genus CANHPJ01. The sequence goes on from CANHPJ010000004.1 coordinate 7,654, forward strand.
TGAAAAGAAAATTAATATCAAGCAGATAATTCACTTACGAATACTCTCTCAATATAGACTTGCTCAAAATCTGATATATGGAATGATATTCAGGGAAAGACTCTAGCAATTTGAGATGGTTCTCAATTATTTTTAGATCATGCCTTTTGGCAGGACCTGTCTGCATTTCACGGGGAGAGTTATTTTTAATTTTATTGGCTGTTTCAATTATCAGAGGCCTTAGGAGTTCTGTATCAATACCATTTTGAGTTAAAATGGCATCAGAAATGGTATACATATAATTACTAAAATTACAAGCGAAGACTGCTGCCAAATGAAGCTTTTTTCTTTGGTTTGAATCAATATCGTGGATCTTAGTAGAAATTTGATTTGCCAAAACATATAATTGCTCATAAACATTCGAATTGTTTGCCTCTAAACAAATTGGAATATTTTTGAAATTAACTTTTTTGGTTTTACTAAAGGTCTGCAAAGGATAAAAAACCCCATACCTTTTGAATTTATTCTCAAAAACGGCCATATCAACACTACCTGAAGTATGTATTATGATACCATTATTTATCTTGATTTGACTTAAAACAGAATCAATAGCATCATCCTTAACAGATAAAATATAAAGATCTGCATTGGGATTTAATTCTTTAAGATTAGTGGTGAAAGTTGATTTAAGTTTAGCAGCTAATAATTTTGCAGCTTGGCTTGTTTTACTGTATACCTGAAGAATATTATTTCCGGATTTTTCGAGTGCTTTCCCCAAATGTGTTGACACATTTCCGGAACCAATCAAAACAACTGAAAGCGGTTTAGTGAAATTATTATCAGGAGACATTAATTGCGCTTTATTCTATAAACCATTGCCATAGTAGTTCCAATGGCCATAATGATACAACCTGCCCAAAGAATATTGATAAAAGGAAAAATAATGGCCTTCATAATAATAAACTGCCTTGAATTACTCTTTTTTTCTGAAGTACTAATCTGAATTTTACCGGATTCAGGATCTATTTTATCAAAACTAAACTTAACACCAACTTGTTCTACTGCCGATTCAATTGGAATAACCCTGTTGCCACGCAGTACGAAAACTGGTTCAGTAGTATAAGAAATATTATTAATATCCTTTACCAATAATTTGGCTGAAACTGCTATATCAGAATCAATCAAGTCATATTTTGCCTTATCAACATTCCTGCTTACATCTTGAAGAATAATAATACTTTGAGTTGAAAATATGGTATCTCCGATATTAACCATGCTTATGTTTGCTTCACGATATTGATTGGTGTTTTTATCTGCAGCATCCTCAATTTCGGCATATGAAATATGTGTATAAACGTCATTGGTTAAAAAATGACGTGTATCGGGCTCGGCAACATTTCCCATTCGTGGATTGAGTTGAATAAAAGGATGTAAAGTAAACTCATGATTGTATGAATCGTCAGCATTTTTAGTAAGGTATTCAACCTCATATATTGCATTAATTCCCTCATTGGTTTGTCCTTTGTAGGTTACAAAATATTTGCCCATACGAAGCGTATCACCTTTGTTAAGCATAATATTTTCATTATTGTTGATCGAACTCCCCAGAGCTGCAATATCAACTCCTGAAGTATTTTGAGAAATGATTACACTTTTTGAAGTAGATATTAAAGCGCCGAGCAATATTAAAGCAAAACCTATATGAGCAATTGAAGAACCGGCAAAGTTTAATTTGCCTTTTATTACTCGAATCAAGTAATCAACATTGGCAATTACAGCGAAAATAGAAGCAAATAATAATAGTCCGTAGGAATAATTAGAAAACTTTAAATAATAAATCCATAAGCCTGACAACACAAGAGAAACAATAAAAGAGATAGATATTTTTTTAATGAATTCTCTTATATCGGTGTTTTTATATTTAAAAAACTGCCCTATTGCAATCAATAAAGCTGTAATAATGGCAAAGGGAATAGCCCAGGAATTATGATGTTGTATCAGATTAATGGGAGGAGCCAAATTAGTCCCCAAAACCTTATTAAATACAGGAAAGGAAGTAGTGTAAATTATTTTTGAAGCCAGAAGAAACAGAACCAGAGAACCGATAAACATCCAAAATTCCCTACTCCACAATTCCTCTTCTTTATCTTGGCGGGGTATAGTTTTATAATTTACTACAATTAGGAATATAGCAAGAAAAGTAAAAAATAACAGATAAATCAACAATTGGCCAGACATGCCTAAATCAGTAAAAGCATGAACAGAGGATTCTCCCAAAATTCCACTTCGTGTTAAAAAGGTAGAATAAAGAATGAGTAAAAAGGATAAAAAAGTCAGTATAAATAAGGTCATTATAGAACCACCCCTATTTTTACTGATTAACATCACGTGCCCCGCTCCTACCAAGACCAGCCATGGAACCAGGGAAGCATTTTCAACAGGATCCCAAGCCCAGAAACCACCAAAGCTTAATGATTCATATGCCCAGGCGCCACCCATTAAAATACCCACACCTAAAATCATTATTCCGAAAAATGTCCACGGCAAAGCAGGTTTAACCCACTCTTGGTATTTTTTAGTCCACAAGCCTGCAATGGCATAAGCAAAGGGAATCAAGGTAGCAGCAAAACCTAAAAACAGAGTCGGAGGATGTATAGTCATCCAATAATTCTGCAAAAGAGGATTTAAGCCTCTGCCATCGAGTGAGTTCAGATAAGTGGGACTTTTAACAAATGGTAAATTGATGAAATCGGCATGTTCTCTTAACAAACCAAAAGGATTACTGCCGACTTTATAATTAAAGACAACCACTCCCAACAACATGGAGGAAAGAAAAACCTGCACTAATGAAAAAACAGTCATTACAGGCGCTTCCCACTGTTTTTCAACTTTCATTAAAATATTACCAAGAATAACATGCCAGAATGTCCAAAGCAAAAAGCTACCCTCCTGGCCTTCCCAGAAGCAGGAAAGAATATACTTCATATCCATTTGACGAGAAGAGTGCTGCCAAATATAATGGTATTCAAAAAAATGATTTACCAATAAATAAAAGAGAGTACCTACAATACCAAAAACCGAAATACTATGGATTCTAAAAGAAGTTCTAGCTATTTTTCTCCATGAATGATCTAAGGCATTGTCTTTTGAATAGAAAAAATATGCAACAACTGCTAAAAGTGAACTTACAAAAGATAGATAAACGAAAAAATTACCAATCTGACCCGGTAAAAGATGCTCGCCAACATATTGAATTTCCATATTTTATTGGTGATTTGTGATTATTTTTTTCTGTAAAGATGTACAAAAGCAGAAAAATCAGGTAATATTCTAAAAACTAATGATTATTTATCAATAAAAAACATGTAATCAGCCCTTTAATAAAGGAAGTTCATTCTGGTGCTTAATACTTATTAAATTTATTATCTAGTTTTAAGTAAAATTAAATGCTTACTGAACTAAAATTATGATTTACATCAAGTATTAGGCCTTGGCCTTAACTTCTGTAAATTCAGAAGCTGAACCGTTGTTGTATTTTGATGGGCACTTCATCAAAATTTTGTCAGCTTCAAAATGGTCACCTAAATATTTTCCTGTTAGAACAATTTGTTCGGAACGTTCAAAATCCTGAGGTTTGCTACCTTTAAAATGAACGCGACAGGTTTTGCCATCCTTATCAAAAGCATGAAAAACAAACAGATTTGCGTTAACAGCAGGATCGTATTTCATATCCTTTTTCTTATCAAGAAAACCAACCACATGAAGCTCTGAACCAGGGCTTTCCATTGCTGTTGAAAAAGAAGCATATGTGCTGGAATCAGCTATTGTACCAATAATGGCTCCAATGCTTATGATTATTACAATTATGGCTATAATGTGTGTCTTTTTCATTTAATGCGCTTGATTATTTTACCTGTTTTTCGAGTTTGCTCAATTTTCTATCAATATTTATTAAAAGTGCTATCAAACCAAGTAAAACTATAAGTAATACTACAACGACTACATAAATTTTTCCTGATTCTCTAAGCGAATCGGCCATCTCTATCTTATCTTGCTGGGCATATGAAAAAGAACTGATAAACGTAAGACAGACAAACAAAAGAAAAGATTTAATTTTCGACATAACAACATTTATGAATTTGAAATTATTGAAAGTAAAAGTCAAATTAGATTAATTTCAGATTATCATTAAAAAAAAAACTACTCGTTAAAATAAAGTTTTTCGGCAAGCACTTTCATTCTGATTTTTATTGTCATAATCCAAACACCGAGAAGTGTCCAACCTATCACTGCCGGATAAAAAACCATACGCATGCTACTGTCCAGATCATAACCACCAAACCCGGGGTTACCGCCATTTCCCGGATGCAGACTATCAGTCATTCTAGGTAATATCATCAAAAAAACAATCAACATAACATATGAAAAAATATTATAAACAGCAGAAATCCTGGCTCTTTTCTGTTCTTCATCCATGGAGTTTCTTAAAATCAGATAGGCAAAATAGGCAAGCAATGTTATTGCGGCGCCATTTAACTTGGCATCATTCACCCACCAGGCACCCCAGGTAAATTTAGCCCAAACCATACCCGTTGCTATACCAAGCAATCCCATGTAGATACCTACATTGGCTGCCTCCGAAGCAATAACATCATACTTTTGATTGAAACCTGCAAGGTATTTTATGCTGTATATTAGTGATACAAACAAAATGATCATCATGCCAAACCACATGGTTACATGGAAATAAAGGTTACGAATGGTCTCATGAAGAATAGGTAATTCTGGAACTTTAAAGAGAAATCCAGCAATTACGGTATAGATTAAAAGCAGCACAGTTAATATTTTCCACCAATTATTTTTAAGTTTAAAATTCAACATGTTAATATTTAAAGTTTTAGTTCTTAATTGAAAGAACACTAATTAAAAATAAACCTAACTAATACACTAAATAACAAGCAATAACAGTGTTTTTTAATCGCGCCAAAGATAAGGAAATAATAAATAAGACAGGGTTGAAACTATGATATTTATAAACAATAAAACAGCCAAATATTTATAACTTATAGAAGGATCGATTCCGTCAACAGCATTTTTTGAAACTTTCAACAGCGTAATTATCAGAGGCATTAAAACTGGAAAACTCAATACGGCCATCAAGGTAACATTATTATTAGTTTTGGAAGCAATAGCCGACACCATTGTTAATACTGTTGAAAAGCCTATGCTACCTAAAAGAATAGATGAAACAAACAATAATTGATTTTGAACTAAGTTTCCTATAAAAAGACTGTAAAAAACATAAGTAATCATGGAAAGCACCATTACCAAAAGCATGTTGTAAATAATTTTGGATAATATTATTGCTTGGGGACTTGCCAGAGTATACAGATAAAGCAATTTACCCGTACTTTCCTGAATAAAACTTTTGGAGACAGCGTTAGTTGATGCAAAAAGTATGATAATCCAGAAAAGAGCATTCCAGGTAGCAGGGTGATCAATAATTCTAAATGAAAGATAACAAACGAAAACAGTGCTAATTACATAAAGAAATATGCCATTTATTGCAAATTTCTGCCTCCATTCAAGCAATATTTCTTTTTTTAATAATTCCTTTATTTCAGTAAGAAGCATAATTTCTTTCAAACTTAACAAGCCAAATATACTTCAACAAATATTAAATTCCTTCTATTTTTAAATAATACTGGAAGTGTTTTTTTGCAGGAAACAAAAAATTAAACTAAGACTTTAACTTATAAAATATAAAACACTATCATACAGACTTTTATAATAAATAAAAAATAATCAACATTTGATAGTTTTTAATAATTATATTTGTTTTGATTAAATAAATAAAACAAACCATGAAAACAATTGGCACTTTATTGCTTCTGATTACACTAATTAACCCCAGCTTTACTCAAAACAAAAAAAACATGAAAACACTTCACGATTTTAAAACAAAAACAATAGATGGGAAAGAGTATGATTTCAATAAATTGAAGGGTAAAAAAGTAATGATTGTAAATACCGCTTCTGAATGCGGTTTAACACCTCAATATATTGAATTAGAGCAGGTATACAAAAAATACGGTGGGGACAACTTCATCATAATTGGTTTTCCTGCCAATAATTTCGGAGCTCAGGAGCCGGGCACGGATCAACAGATAGCAGCATTTTGCAAAAAAAATTACGGTGTTACATTTCCAATGATGTCTAAAATATCAGTTAAGGGAGTTGATATGGATGCCATATATGAATGGCTTACGAAAAAAGAAAAAAATGGAGTTCAAGATGCGGATGTTACATGGAATTTTCAAAAATTTTTAATTGACGAAAATGGAAAGCTGGTAAAATCCATTCCACCACAGACAAAGCCGAATGATGAAGAAATTATTAAATGGATAAAATCATAAATGAAACTAGATATATTAGCCATAGCTGCGCATCCCGATGACATTGAATTAGCTTGTTCGGGAACCATTTTACATCATATTAATATGGGTAAAAAAGTAGGCATTCTCGACTTAACTCAAGGCGAGTTGGGAACTAGAGGTAGTTCCGTATTGCGACTTCAGGAGGCAAAAAAAGCAGCAAAGATTATGGGGATTTCAGTGAGGGAGAATCTAGGTTTTGATGATGGCTTTTTTGAAAACACCAAATCAAATCAGCTTGAGATTATTAAAAAAATAAGACTTTATCAGCCTGAAATAATATTATGCAATGCCATACAAGATAGACACCCTGATCATGCTAGAGCTTCTACCCTAGTCTCAGAATCCTGTTTTTATTCAGGATTAATAAAATTGGAAACAATTTTAGACAATAAAATGCAAGCTTCATGGAGACCGAAAGCCGTTTATCATTATGTTCAGGATCGTTATTCTAAACCAGATTTTGTTGTTGATATAACATCATACATGGATAAAAAAATGGAATCGATACTTGCTTTTGAATCGCAATTTTATAACCCTAACTCCAAGGAACCTGAAAGTCCGATTTCTAGCAAAGAATTTTTAGAATTTACCAAATCTAGAGCTGCTGAATTTGGAAGGCAAATTGGAGTAAAATATGCAGAAGGATTTACTGTAGAGCGTTTAATCGGAGTCAATAATCTTTTTGATTTATACTAAAAAATAAAAAGTCCGCATCAAAATAAATTTGATACGGACTTTTATTCTAAACAAACTAATAAACCGGAATATTATTTCAGTTTAATTTCGTGGTCTGAAATTTCAATAACAGCCTCCTTATACAAACCACCGATAGTTTTTTTGAAAGCTTTTTTACTGATTTTTAATTTTTTATAAATCTCTTCAGGAGAACTTTTATCACCTAAAGCAATAATCCCGTTGTTAAGCTTTAAATAATGCAATATCAATAATTTAGAGTCTTCCACATGAGCATAGCCCTGTTTTTGAAGACTGAGGTCAATTTTACCATCATCGCGTAAAAGCTTTATATATCCACGTTTGATATCACCAACATAAATTTTTTCAAAAACCTCATTGTTGTATATCAAACCTAGGTATTGATTATTAATGATAGCCTTATAACCCAAATCGGTGTGTTCAGAAACAATTAACTCTACTTCCTGCCCTACTGAAAATGTAGCTGATTTATTATCAATAAACTTGGCATATTTAGACGAAGCAGTAATTCTTCCGGTTGATTCATCAATATAGATATATACTATATATTTTTTACCTTCTTGCATCTGCATTCTCTGTTCCCTGAAAGGAACAAAAAGATCTTTTGCTATTCCCCAGTCAAGGAAAGCGCCTAGCTCACTCGTTTCTTTTACGGTTAATAGAGCGAATTCACCAACCTGGGCAAATGGTTTTAAAGTAGTTGCAACAGGACGATTTTCATTATCATTATAAATGAAAACATCAAGCAAGCTTCCTATTTCAGTGCCTTCAGGAATATATTTTAAGGGCAATAAAATTTCCTCTGTACCTCCCGCTTCACTCAGATAAGCACCAAAGGAAAGTATTTTTACAACTTCAAGTTCATTAAATCTTCCAGTCTCTATCATCTCAAATAAATTTCAATTAGAATAATCAACAATTTAAGCTTTTTAAAAGCGAATTAAACTGTTTCAAGTTTTTCAGCTAAATTAAGTGATTTAGCCATAATGTTCGAAATACGATATAATAATCGTGCACCTACATTAGCATCCCATTCATCTTGGCCAGGTGAGACCTCATTTAAATCCCAGCCAATAATTTTTTTGCCGGATTCAGCTATCAGTTGCAACAAATAAAGTATTTGTTCTGTTTCAAATCCACCAGAAACTGGGGTTCCTGTATTAGGACATAATTTGGGATCCAATCCATCAATATCAAAACTGAGGTAAATATTTTGCGGCAGGTTAGAAATTATTTCAAGGCAGATTTCCTTCCAAGTTCTTCCTTCGTATTGATAGTGCTTTATATCTCTGTCGAAAAAAGTAGCAATTCTACCATTCGAATTTTTAATGAGATTTGCCTCTGCCTCGCAATAGTCACGAATTCCAACTTGAACAAGTTTACTTACCTGCTTAATTTTCAAGGCGTTATACATTATAGAAGCGTGAGAATATTCAAACCCTTCATAAGCTTGGCGCAAGTCAGCATGAGCATCAATTTGAAGAATTCCAAAAGATTCATACTTCTCCGACAAAGCCTCTATAAATCCGAGAGGAGTGCTATGATCACCGCCAACCATTCCAACAGCTTTACCTTGATTTAAATTTTTTAATACTTGCGTTTTAACCCAATTATTCAAATATCGTGAACCAGCATTCACTTCATTCAAAATTTCTTTTAGATTGCCTGATTCAGGGTCTATACCAGAGGTAAGTTGATCGATATAAAAAGCAGCTTTTTCTCTCAACTCATCGCTTTTAGCTTTTACTTCCTGCGAAATCGGTTCCATATAAACACCTATTTTCCAAGCATCTTTTATATAAGGATCCATCAAGTCAACTTGAGAAGAAGCTTCCAGGATAGCTTCTGGAGCATTGGCTGTGCCAGCTGCATAAGAAACAGTTACTTCCCAAGGCACAGGAATGATTACAACTTCTGATTCTTCTTTAGTGAAAGGTAGACCGAAAAGGTTATTATTAGTGCTAAATCCGTTTGGATCAAAATTTTTGATTTTATCTTCCTTGTTTTGCATGTGAGTATTTATTTTGGAGCATTATAATTTTTTTCTTTACCCGTAGGGGCATTGTAAGGGGTAATGTCTTTAACCAAGTTCCAGGAACCTTTTTTAAATTTTAAGGAATCGTATGAAAAATCAGGGCCGTAAAACTGGTATTGCCCTACTAATTGAGGATGGCTAGGCTCCAAATGATCATAGATAATAGAGTTATTATCCTCTTCGTATCTTAATGACATACTTGCACTTTTATTAAATTCAAAAATTATTCTATTGACTGTTTTCTTATCCATATTAAAAATTGGCAATCCAAATTTTGGTTCTTTTTTATTGTCAAAATAAAAGACATCAATTAATTTCTTGTTGGACATCCTGTCATTGCCATCCCATCCAAGTAGAACGTAAGTTTTGTTTAAACGTTTTTTAGGTTGAATAATTTTATAGTAAAGGGCTCCGTACCATTGATAATTGCTAAGAACCTTCATGTCTACACCTCGGGTATTTTCTTCACTTTTATCAACTAAGGGATAAATGATAAATTTTTTTCTGCCTGTTTTTTTTTGAATATAACCACAATAAGAATAAGTGCCATCCAAACGAGGAAGCACCCAGTTGTAAATTCTTATTTGCTTGTCTGGTGAGGTTAATTTCGCTATTGACTTAAGTGAATCAAATGGATATGTAAATGATTCTGAATTATTTAAGGCTTTTTCTAAAAACGTTTTAAATTTATCGTTAGCTAAAATTCGCTCTTCATCAGTTTTTCCTATCTGGATAATATTTGCATATGATTTCATTGAATCTTCCAAAACAGAGATTTTCGGCAAAGGATTTTCTATATTAATATTGGCCTTGATGGAAAGAGAAAAAACCGAAAACACAATGAGGAAAATAATTTTTTGATTCAATTTCATAATGATAGAAAATGGCCTAATGACCTTATATATTATTTATTTTATGTTGATGATTCGATTCTAAATTCAGCAAGTTAAAAATGCAAAAATTTTAATACAAGTTTACAAAAAAAAGGCATATGAAAGGAGCTTGAACAATAGAACAAAAAACATTTCATTGATTCTTTCAAAACGGATATTGATTTATAACCAAAAAATTAAAAACCCATAAAAGCATAAATTGGATATTGCTTTTATGGGTTTTTAATTTTTTTTACTCGATGATTAAAACTACGAAAGTTATAATTCTATTAAAAAACCTGAATTAATGAACTAATTGAGTTCTAATAGCAGTTGTTGTTTCAATTATTTTTTTCAACTGAGCTTCAGTCATATTTATTTTGCTGGTGCTATTATCTACAATTACTAGCTGGCCATTTACTTCTTTAGTTTCGGGCTCGGCATATTCATAAGTTATCGTAACCTGATCATATAGGGCTTTTAGTTTTTCAAGCTCTGCAGCAACATTGGCAAAATAAGGAATCTTATTATAGAGATTTACTATTAGCAGTAAGTTGTTAAGTACAATTTTTTGTTCTCCTATTTTTTCAACTATATCATCACTTGCTTTAACCTTTGCTACTTCACTGGCAATGTGAAGTCCTTCCAACCAAGCTCCTGTGATAATTAACACGCTTAACTCTCCCCTTTTCTGTTCTCTTAAATATGAGTCCATTTTATTGAAACTACTCATGCTGATATAAAGCAATGAATCGGAATTTTTGCTGTTTGATGCCAGATTTTTAAGTGTGGCAAAATCAAAAAACTGACCTACTTTAATTTGATCGGCCAAGGTTTTAATTGCACTAACATAACTCATTGTTGACATGGTTTTCTCATAAATATTGATATATCCAAGGTCAGCGCTATAAATCCCGATGTTGAATGCCTGTTTATAGCTATTATTATATTTATCAACGTTGTCGGTGTTATTTAAAATTCTCTCATTATATTCTCCACCGGATACCTTTATAACAGTAGCCATCTCAACCGGAGAAGGAATAGATTGTATCAAATCATTTAAAACATCACCGGAGACGTTAGCAGCAGAAGCAATCGAATCAGCCGGTAATTCAGCATCGAGACTTTCATTTTCAGTTCCACCACCACATGAAATCATGCTTAACAATGCTACTACCGATAAAAAATTAATGCTTTTTTTAAATGATATGTGTTTATTTATATACTTATTTACAGTTGTTTTCATACGTTTTAGTTTTAATTTTTATGTCATAAAACCTATTCAACTTTCATTTATTAAAGCAAAAAATGAATGGAAATGACTAAAATATCTTGTTAATAATTCTACCTTTTTATCTATTATAATTGCTTAATTTTTATTGAATCCTAAAATGTTAATTCCACATTTAGCCTTATCGCCTTGAAAAGTATATTCAATATAATAAACTCCTGTTGCTGAGCAGGGATAATTAAGCGTCGGGTAGTGTTTCTTTGTTTTTTTATCAAAAGAACTGGCAATCAACTTATGATTTCGGTCAAATAGTGATATTATCATTTTATTATCTGCGATATTTTCATCACAAACTACAATACGGTACATGGACCCTTTACTGAAAACATAGCTATATTCATTTTTTTTGCCTCCTTTAGGATTCTCATAGTTAAACGACTTAACAAAAGTGAAGTCCTCAAGTGCCGATGAACAATTATCGAGGAAGGCATCCGAAGAACACTGGGCAAAACCCGTATTCAAAGAGCCGAAAAATGCTGCTATGCTTATACCAAGCAGTTGTTTTTTCAGTTTTTTTGAAAACACATACCGGAAAAAATTATTATTTTTTTTTATTATCATAATTAATTGGTTTTTATTGGTTTAATATTGTAATACTTTTATTTCAGTTCTTCTATTTTTGTTATGTTCTTCTTCAGTTTTAGCATCTATGATGATTGGTTTAGATTCGCCATAACCCTTAGAAATAACTCTTTTCTTTTCAATTCCACCTTCAAAATACAAATACAAAGCAACCATATTGGCTCTATCTTGCGACAACTTTAAATTATATTGTTCATTTCCTTTTGAATCAGTATGAGCACTCACCTCAATAGATACATTAGGATTTGACTGCAAAAATGAAATCAATTTATCTAATTCCTTTACCGATGATTTGCTTACATCGGCTTTATTAGGTTCATAGAAAACATTGAATGTTATTACCTGATTCAGTTTTAAAGAATCCAGTTCAATATCTAATATTAATTCACCGGCCTGATTTGTTTCCTCAAAGGAAACGTCTACTTTTTTAATAAAATATCCCTTTTTACTAATTGAAATAGCATAAGAGGCATCATTAAGCAGGCTAAAAGAAAAATGTCCCGTATCATCAGTAACACGAGTTTTTATTTGACTTACATCAGCATAAAGAGCAACTTGAGCATTTGAAACAAATTCGCCTTTCGATTTCACTATTCCTTTAAGCGGAACCAATGGTTTTGCCTTTAACTCAATATCTTTTTTTATGGTATCATTAACAGTATATCCCGATGTACTAAATTCAGTTTCAAAATTGTCGTAACCATTTTTGGTGACAAATAATTTGTAATTGGCTGACTCTTGGGACAAATTAAAACTAAAATTTCCGTCCATATCAGATTTAAGGTCTTCTTGTAATCGATTATTATTAAACAATTTCACTAAAGCGTTTTTCAAAAGTTTATCACTAGACAAAACTTTTCCGTTAAATAAAATAGTTTGATTACTATTTGAATTTACCTCTTTTTGAGATATTACCTTATACGTTTTTTTAGGTTCTAGTTCATGATTAAAAGAAAAAGCACCCATTGAAGAAGAAATCATTTTTGCAATTTGACCTTCATCTTCCTTCAAGATAACATTGGCATTTGAAATGGTATTTCCGCTGACGTGCCCCAAAGAATCAACCTTAGAAAATTCATATAAAAAGCCATTGATTTTTACATTTTTTTCTTGAGGAGTTATTACCAAATCCAGATGGTTATTTCTTAAATTCCTTTGATATTTTATTCCTACCTTATCGTATTTAAAGCCGTTTTTTCTTGCCGAAAGCGTATATTGAACATTTTCCTCCAAGACCATTTTATACTTTCCAGATTTTGATAACAGAGGAGTTTCCTCTTGAGTGCTTTCATTAAAAACCTTAAATATGATGCCATCATAAAAAGTTTGGTCATCTAATTCTAACTGCTGACCATTCAATGTTATATTCAAGGGAGCTGTTTCAACAAAACTATAAATATCATCTAAACCTAAACCATTGAAACGATCTGAACTTAAAAAACCTCTATTAAATAAAGGATCTCTCACATAAGAGAAATCATCGCCTAAGGTATTAATAGGAGGTTTCAAATTAATTGGCAATGACCAACTTGTATCTTTCAAGGTGGAGTAAAAAATATCTAAACCACCCATTCCGGGATGGGTATTAGATGAAAAATAAAGTATTTTATTATTATGTATAAAGGGATACAATTCATTTCCGAATGTATTTATGCTATCACCAAGATTGACTGGATTTCCCCAGATAGAATCCGAACTAAGTTCAGAATAATAAATATCAGTTCCACCCAATCCACCGGGCATATCAGACATAAAATAAAGCCTTTTTCCATCGCTGGACAAAGAGGGATGACCCATTGAGTAGGCGGAACTGTTAAATGGAAAAGCACTTACAGCAGGGATCCATTT
>CANHPJ010000005.1 GCA_947462515.1 Bacteroidota bacterium
ATCCATAAACATTTTCTAAGGTATCTTTATATTCTCCTGAGGCATTATATGTTATACCTCTCCAAGTATATGACCCACAAGCAGAAGCTGTTTCAGTAGCAGAGCTAGCTTGGTTAATGCTTAAATTAAGTGTAATGATACTATCGCATCCATAAACATTTTCTAAGGTGTCTTTATATTGACCTGAGGTAGTATATGTTTTACCTCTCCAGGAATAAGACCCACAAGCTGAAGCTGTTTCAGAAGAAGAGCTTGCTTGGTTAATGCTTAAGTTAAGTGTAATAATACTATCGCATCCATAAACATTTTCTAAGGTATCTTGATATTGACCTGAGGCAGTAAATGTTTTACCTCTCCAGGTATAAGAGCCACAAGCAGAAACGATTTCATTGGAAGAACTAGCTTGGTTAATGCTTAAGTTAAGTATAATTATACTATCGCAACCATAAACATTTTCTAAGGTGTCTTTATATTGCCCTGAGGCAGTATATGTTATACCTCTCCAGGAATAAGACCCACAAGCAAAAGCGGTTTCAGTAGAAGAGCTTGCTTGGTTAATCGTTAAGTTAAGTGTAATGATACTATCACAACCATAAACATTTTCTAAGGTATCTTGATATTGCCCTGAGGCAGTATATGTTTTGCCTCTCCAGGTATAAGATTCACATGCAGTATCAGTTTTAGAAGATGAGCTTGCGTGGTTAATAGTTAAGTCAAGTGTGATAATACTATCACATCCCACTGAGTTAAGTATTGTATCATTGTAATTACCTGATTCAAAAATTACCTTTCCACTTGGTGAAGTGTAGCTATTACATACCTCCACAGTAATTGAGCTAGCACTAGGTTTTAGTATCGTTAAATCGATAGATATCAAGCTATCACAACCAGCAGAATTAGTAATTGTATCAACATAAGTTCCCGAATTGAAAATTACCTTTCCACTTGGCGAAATATAACTTAGGCAAGTTATTTCATTGATATTACTTGATGTAGGTTTCTTAATTACTAATTGAATATTAATAAGACTGTCACAACCTGATATATTCGTCAATGTGTCTACATACAATCCTGATTCTTCAAAATCTTTTCCACTTGGAGAAACATATGTTCCACAAACGGTGGTATCTATGTAACTCGAGATGGCGTAATTAACATCTATTTTTAAGATATTAGAATAAGCTGTAGAATAATTCAGCTTGGATACCTCGGCTCTAAAAAATGAACTTGCTCCAAGATTATTTATTATAAATTTATCTTTGTTAAATCCACCTAAATCCTCTAGACTTGTCCAGTTTGAAACCCCATCTTGTGATTCTTGCCACTTGATATCTCCATGATAATCATTTAAAGCGAGTTCTATTGACTCCCCATTACAAATCACTGATTTAGAAACGGATGCATCACCCGGATTAACATCTATAACGACATTGATTGAATAATCCTCTACTTCACCATATTTCGAAATTCCACAAGGACTACTATTAGAACCAAATACTGAAGTATCATCTAATCGGATTCTCAAGAGCTTCTTTCCTTCTGTTGTTCCATTGGGAATAACAAACTTAGAATTATAAATTACCACCCCGGTTGATTGATTATTTTGAGAAGAAACAAGTTCCTTTGAATCCTCGAAATCTCCATCATTATTCCAATCCACCCAAATTAATAGCTGATCGGCACCATAATGATCTGTAATTTGGGTACTTATAGAAATTGTATCGTTTATAAAACAATCTGTAACCAAAGCAGAAAAATCGGCATATGCATTATCCTCCCTGGAACTGATATTTTCGTTGGAACCAATACTGACCTTAGTTATGTGTTCAAATTTGTTGTCTGAATTTTTCGCTTCACAATATCCAACAGTTCTATTTCCATCAGAAGTAAGCAATGTTGGTGTTTCAACTTTATCATTGATTACAAATGACTTGCACTCCGCATCAATTAAATTATTAATAACTGCAGAATCTGAAATATCATAAGTTAACCAAAAATAATTTTTACCTCTAACTAATGTATGATTTCCTGATATTGAAAATTCTCCGAGTGGATTAATAAATGCTGAACCAAATTGATTGGTAGTATCAAATGAATTTGTGGTGCCGGTGTAAAAAACTTTAGCACTAATAATATCCTTAGCAGCATTTGTAGAACCATTAGTACTAAAATTAAATTTAGAAAAATCCAAAGCATTCAAGGTGCCATCGGTTTCTATTTCAATTCCCAGAATATTTTCATTTTTTGAGTTTTTTGAAACTAAATCGGAATTATTTTGAAATATGGTACTCGATAAATAGGTCATATCGGTAGCTGTTGAATTAAAAAGTGGCGATTCCCAAAGCCCTCTTCCATAGGTCGCTGCCCTTAACTTATTACCAAAAATATCAGATGAATAATAAATTTCTAATTCTCCAATTCTTACATTTGGCAATTTATTATTAAATGGTTTCCAATTATCTGACCCACGTTTGAAAAAAACACCATTCTGTGTTCCAATGTATAAATTAATTTCGTCTGTTGATTTAATATTTTGAACTATCGAATAAACAGGTATTTCGGGAATTCCTGCAGAAATATCTATCCAATTTGCTCCGGCATCATTCGTCTCAAATACGCGATTTGAATTGTAACCACTAAATGTTACCCACAAGGTTTTATCATCATCATTTTTAACTGCTAATGAAGTAATATAGCCGGTATTTACAGGTAAAATTCCTGTTATATTCTCCCAATTAACACCTCCATCAATGGTTTTCCATAGCTGGGTTCTATCTGCAACATAAAGTACCTGAGTATTTGAAGGAGATATAACCATAGAACGAATTTTATCAGAGGTATTCATCGTAGAAATCTTAATCCAACTATCTCCTTTGTCTGCTGTTTTCCATATGTCAGCGTATCCGGCATACAAAACATTATTGTTTGTTGGATCTATAATATATGGTGTCACCCATGCTCCATCTCCTGCATCAGCTGGCTGAATTTCTGTTGCTTGCGAATTCCATCCATCAAGTGTCCTGCTAATTTGACCATTCACGTATGTGGCGTATTGAATTTTTGGATCTGTAAAATCGATTATACATTCCATACCATCTCCTCCCTTAACGTCATACCAATCTTGCTCATAATTTAATTTGGTTCCATTATCCTGTAATCCTGTTATGGTTAAATTTGGAACAGTTTGGGACACCCCTAGTTTGTACATCTGGCTTATAGCCATTCCATTGGTTTTGTCTTGCCATCCATTTCCATTATCGGCATATAAATAAATTCCTCCATCATTACATTCAAATAAATCACCATTGGCTCTGAACTTTAAACTATGTTTATCGGCGTGAACTTTAGCAATTGTATTATTTTCCCCACCATGCCAATGATTTACAATTTGCCAATTTCCCCCTTCATCTGTAGTCATCCAGGTATTAATTCCTCCAATCAAAACATTAGCAGCGTTGCTTGGATCCACTTCCATTGTTAAATCGTAAAATGCCTGACCACCATTATCACTCCCATCTTCCTTCCAACCAAGTAAATTTTTGGTATTACCATCAAAAACCTGATTAAAAGAAACACCATTGTCCTTTGAAAGATAAATACCATATAAACCATTTGCAGTATTTCCCGCTATAAAATATAACCAATTTGGCTCGTTTGGAGAAACAGCCATTTCAATTCTCTGAACATCATCATTTTCAAAAGTTGATGAAAAAGATGTTCCTCCATTACTGGTTAGAAAAACTTTACCATATTCTGTTGAACCATATAGGGTATTAAAATCACCCGGCTTATATTCCAAATCAATAAAAGCTAGTGTCGTAAGACGAGTTGACCAGGTCGTGCCACCATTAGTTGTTTTATAAACGCCATCATTTGTTGCTGCAATTAATGTTTGGTTGTCGCTTGGGTCAATTAATAACTTCGTTACCATTTTATATGCAGAGACAGAAAAAGTCAAACCGGTTTTATTCCAGGTCAATCCTTCATTTGCTGATTTTAAAACACCAATACTATTATTATCCCAACCATCTTTATCCCCGGTTGCAATGTATATCGTTTTTGAAATATCATAATCCGAAGGAATAATAATATCACTTACAGCCAATACATCATTTTTATCGGTCAAACAATTCCATGTTGATCCATTGTCCTTAGTAACCCACAATCCTCCTGAGTTGGCTCCAACCCAATAAGTATTATTATCTGAGGGATGAAAAGCAATGCAATTAATCCTTCCCACTCCTGCATAACCTCCATCTGAGCTATTTGGCCCTAGGGACTTCCAGTCTGAAAACTCCTCAGATAATGGTGCTGTGCCACCTCTTAGGTAGTTTTTATATACCTCAAAAGCAGTTCTATTAGGGAACCTACCTGTAGACCTATCAATTTGTCCCTCCATCTCATATTCCCAGCGTTTGAATTGTTTCCATCCAATTGCCTTTTTCTTGACACCATTTTCGTAATAGTATCCCTTATCCACATCAAACGCTCCCCAATATCTGTTGAACGCTTTTTGATAATCAAAAAATGTGGGCTGCTCAGCTGATTTGGCTTGTGGCAGATTTTTTAACCAATTTTGGGAAAATAACACCGTTGTATAAAACAACAATGAAATAAAAAAAGTAATTTTTTTCATAAATGAAACTTTTAAATTGAAAAACAAAACTATGATATAAAAACAAAAACAGTTACTGCTTAAAAACCTTCACCGTTGAATTTAATTTGTCGGAGACGCTTATGTCAATAAAATAATATCCACTGGCTCCTGTTATCTCCAAATTAATTTTACTCTGATTAAAATATTTGATTTGATGGATCAATTGACTTTTTAAATCCCTAACTGCTACTGTAATTTCCGGATATGAGTTACCTAAGTCTATATTAACTAACCCTTGGGTAGGATTTGGATAAACTAAAAGTGAATTCTCAAAATCAGCAGATAAAATACCTACATTGGATATTTTAAAGCATTCCGAGGTATCTCTACAGCCGTTTTGGCGAATCTCAACGGCATAACTGCCATTTTTCAGAGGCTTGAAAGATTGATTCGTCGCAGAATCAATTCTTGAAAGTGCATTGTTACAGTCCATCCAAAAATATGTAGCCCCTGAAGCATTTGCCTTAAGCGAATTACCAGTTTGAAGAATTGAAACATCTACTTTTTTCACAGTAAGATTTATTGTAATTACACTATCGCAGCCATTGGAATTCAATATAGTATCCTTAAATATTCCGGAAACTGTTAATTCTTTGCCGCTTGGAGATGTATATTTATTGCATACAACAGGGTTAATAGAGCTAAGAGAATTGTTTTTTATGGTAAGATTTATTGTGATAATACTATCACATCCGGAAAAATTATTTATGGTATCTCTATACTGTCCCGATATTGTATATATATTTCCGGATGGTGATTTATATTGTGAACATGCTGTTTGAGAAATAGTACTGCTTGATGCTTGATTAATCTTAAGATTTAAATTTAAAATACAAGCATCCATTGGCTTCTTACCAATAAAGGCAACAACATTTTCACCTTTATCTAATTTCGATTTAATAATTGCTCCATCAGAAGCTGATAGTGTTAAAACAGGAATTTTTACCAAAACACCTGTGTCTCCGCCATTCATATATATATTATCATCAGTACTGTTAATTAAGACTACTGCTATTGCACCAGCATCCTGAGCTTTTTTTGCCTTTATAGAAAAATTACAGCCTCCCCTATAAATTACTGCGATTTTACCCTTTACATCATTAATAATCTGATTGCAACCCAAACTATCTCCTGTTGTTCCATCATCGACCAATTTGAGAGTATCCATTAAAGCATTTTTTTCATCGCGTATATCTTCACTTGCCCATCCAAACCTTGCCTGACCGTAATTAAAATTATAATAACCTGCTATAGAAAGCGGTGCTTCAATTTTAAAATATATATTTTGTGGATTGTTGATAGTATCTTTAAAAGTTCCGGAACTGTTATAAACCTTCCCGCCTAATGAGGTATAAGAAACACAAGCTGAATCGTTTATGCTGCTATTACCATCAGTAATTGTGAGTTTTAAAGTAATTATACTGTCACAACCATTAATATTTGGAATCACATCTGTATAAACCCCTGATTTTGTGTAGGTCATTCCACTAGGAGCGGTGTAACTGGTGCATGCCATCCTTGAAATTTCACTTTTTGTACTTGGATTAAAACTGAGGTTTATAGTAATTAAACTATCACATCCTAAAGTGTTTACTAAGGTATCAGTATATGTGCCTGGGGTATTAAATATTTTACCACTAGGAGATTTATAGGCATAGCAAGCTGCAGTGTCTATTTGGGTTGAACTGATTTCTTTAACAGTTAAATTAATAGTAATTATACTATCGCATCCTGAATTATTTAGTATTGTATCTTTATATACCCCTGTAGCGGATAATACTTTGCCTGATGGAGCAAAATAATCACCGCATGAAACCTTTGATATAGAGCTAAATACAGCATTTTGACAACTGACATTAGTAAACTTCGCACTGTAAATTCCATTCCCATGAGTACCAGCCACAACCGTGCCATCGCTTCTTGTTTTAATCATTTTAACGACAACATTTCCAATTGAATTAGCTCCTTGCTGAGTCCAAGTAGTTGAAGCACCATTTAACACATCGGTAGAATATACACCTGTGCTTGTACCTACAAAATAGGCTAGGTCTTTATTCATTTTTAAAATCTCAATCCAACGAACTGAAGGACCATTACCTGATCCATCACTATTTTGCTCCAAATTACCACTTATGTCAATCCAGGAAGCCCCACCATCAGTAGTATAAAAAACACTTTTCACCAAATAATTTGAGAACACAACGAAAATACGATTTGAATTTTCAGGATCCACCTTAATACAACTTGTATATGCATCTGCCGGAAAATTACTTCCGGAAATTTCAGTTGGCGCGCTATTACCTTGTTTTGGATTATCTATCCTATATAGCTTGCCTCTACTGGTTCCAAAATATAATCGACTTGCTCCTGTTGATGAAGCATCCAGCGCAGTTATAGGTTCACTAACTGTAGTATTAGTTAACTCCTCCCAACTCACCGTTGTTGTGTTATTATCAAAATCAGGGATTTTTGATAAATCATTATTACGCCAAATCCTATCATTACCGGCTAAATACATTATATTATTGTCAGTCGGATCAAGTAAATAAGGAGTTATAAATAGTGGATTTGTCAAGTTGGTTGGCTTGATTCTTGCCCATCCTGTCATTTGACCTGAGGCATTGTATGCAAATCGAAAGATGTTCGCATTTTGTGAAGAAATGTATCGGGTTAATCCCCCATTCGCAAAGGCACAATAGCCCCCATCACCCGAAAACTCTTCCAACCATGATCCCGTTGCAACATTTGAACCTGTCGACCAAGTTCCATTATCTTGAAAACCGGCCAGAATTTTATCATCATTCAGTTTACTATGATCTATTGCAATAGCATAGGCCTGTGATGTTAAATAACCATTGTTTAGATTTTTCCAAGTTACTGGAAGAATACCGCTATTATTTGAAAGATTATTTTCTGTTAAACTAACACCTCCATCATGTCCACATAACATCTTAACAGAACTTGATGAATAAAAAGCAAGAGCGTGTATATCCGGATGATGATTCTCATATCTGCTTACATTATTTGCTGGAGAGTACCCCCCAATCCAAGAAGTATTTGAAGAAGACGAAAAAGCATCTTTTGAACGGTAAAGATTTGTTCCTCCAACATAAACTATATTAACATTATCAGGTTGAACAGCTATTATTAAGTCATAAGACCCCTGCGAATCAAAATCGCCATTACTTCCTCCAAAAGCCGGAATATTGGCAGATCGATTTTCCCATGAACCTCCGTTACCTGAGGTACCATCTCCATTTCCAATTCCTGAAGCATAGGTATACTTATATAAAGAGTGATCTAACTTTCCTGCTGAAGGGGTTTCTGCCAGAAAATAAACAATATTAGGATTAGCTTTTGAGCTTGCTAGGACTATTCTATTGTATGAAGATGGAAAATCAGAAGGTGTAATAGATTTCCAATCTGTTCCATTAATAGATCTAAAAATTCCCTTGCTAGGATTTCCATCACTATCAATCGTAGCATATAAAACACCTGAATTAGTAGAAATTATATCTGTGTGATAAGCATTGCCTGCTGATAGCACCAGCGACCAAGAAGTTCCCCCATTACTTGATTTATGAATGGCTCCTATGGTAGCTGCATATACATCCCCATTAATTGGATTAACACAAACACGCCAGTTGTAATCAAAGTAACTATCATATGTTTGGGGTGTATTTGATGCCGTTATCGGAAGCACCTTCCAAGTAATTCCTCCATCAGTTGATTTATATATACCATTACCCCTATAATTAGAATTAGCGCCTCCTCCAGCTGCCGAGTTCCCAACTAACTCTCCTGTGGTATAGTACCAAATATTTTGATTGCCTTGTCTTGGATCTTGAGCAATAGAGGTAACGCTATGCAAATCAGATGCGCCGGTAGTTTTAGACCATGTTGATCCAGAATTGGTTGATCGCCAAACTCCACCAGATGCACCTCCTGCCAATAATACATTTTCATTGCTAACATCAATTGCAAGAGCTCTGGTCCTTCCTCCAACATTAAATGGTCCTCTGTTTTTCCAGCTTGCCGCATTCAATTCAACTCCGAATACCGAAGATCTTTTTTGAAGTCTAGATGTATTTGAATTAACATACATTAATTCTTTCTCTCTAATATTGTCTGGAATCACACGCGTTCTTGGATCAATTAACATACTGTTCTCCAATTCAATACGCCTAATCGGATTATCTTTTTCGGCATTATAAACACCAGCTTTTTTATCAGCAATCTTGGATAATTTCCTTAAATTATTGTGATTCAACAAACTAGACTGCTGAGCATGATTTTCATTCAGAACAAACAAAAAACAAAATACGAGGAAAAGTAAATTTCTAATCATAATAAAAAATTTATATAAATGTAAAATACAAAAAACTCAAAAAGACCTAAATGAATTATCAAATAGGTCTTTTTTCAAAAAGGTTATTTCTTACTACCAAATCCCAAGAATTAAATCAGGCATAAGACCTAATAAAATGGTAAGTATAACACTAGCAACTAAAAGAACTTTTGTTGAATATGATAAAGCTATTTTTTCTTCACTTTCAAATTTAAACATATTAACAATAAGTCTGAAATAATAATAAATACTTATTGCAGATCCAGACAGGGCTATTAAAACCAAAATTGGACTATGATTTTGCAAATAAGCAGTAAAAACGTAATACTTTCCAAAAAAACCAGCTAAAGGGGGAATTCCAGCAAGAGAAAGCATAGAAACAGTTGATGCTACTGCCAATAATCGGTTGTTTTTTGCCAATCCTAAAAAAGAATCAAAATGACTGTTACCCTTGGCATTTATTACCGCTAAAACTACTGCAAAAGCAGCAATGGTTGCAATAGAATAAGCAAGAGTATAGTAAACCAGGGAATGTGCACCCAGTTCATTCATTGCCAAAATAGCCAGCATGAGATAACCAGCGTGTGAAACACCGGAATAGGCGAGCATTCTTTTTATATCATTTTGAAAAACAGCAGTAATATTTCCAACCAATATAGTAATTGCCGTTAGCCACATTAAGGTGGTAGACCAGGTATCGCTGGCAGCGGCAAAACTAGTGGAGAATAATTTAAAAAACGCAGCTATTGCCGCAGTTTTTACAATTGTTGCCATAAAGGAGGTTACTTGTATTGGTGCACCATCATAAACATCAGGAGCCCAAAAGTGAAATGGAGCTGCAGAAATTTTAAATGCTAAGCCAATAAGCATCAACATTATACCTGTATAAAATAATGGAGATGCAGCCGGGTTATTTTGCAAGTATAACTTAATTTGAAAAATATCGAAAGATGCGGTGGCACCATAAATAAATGCAATACCCATTAATAAAAACCCCGTAGCGAAAGCACCCATTAAAAAGTATTTCATAGCCGATTCGTTGGATGCTAAATCCTTTTTATTACTACCAGCTAATACATACATGCATATAGAAAGTATTTCTATTCCAATAAAAAGCATCGTCATATTATGATAAGAAACCATACATATGGCACCTACAAGAGCAAACAATACCAAAGCAGATTTGTCGGCAGTATGCGTATCATCTTTAAAAAACGAAGGAGCCATTAAAAACCATAGTATTGCTGTAATTATAAGCACACCAATAAATGCAACTGAATAATTATCAAATAAAACCATATGGTTTAAATAACTAGGCATTGCGCTATTCCATTCGGTAAAAGAAGCACCTAAAGCAACCGTTAAACCTAATAATGTTAGGGTATAAAGGTGCTTTTTAAAGTTTAATATCTCAGCCAAAAGTGCCAAAAAACCTAAACATGATATTATTATTAAAGCTTTCATCTATGTGTTTTTGTATTTCTAAACTTATATACTATTTATTTAACAGACAATTCTATAATACTTATCAATTGCTTCACCGAAGGCTCTGCAATCTCCATTAAAGGTTTAGGATAAATTCCAATAAAGAAAATGACTAAAATAAGTGGTACAATAATTAATTTTTCTTCTTTAACCAAATCAGAAAAATTAGAAGATACTGTAGTATGATCTCCTAGAAACGCAGATTGGTAACTTCTAAGCATATAAACGGCTCCAAGAATAGTGGTTAGTCCTCCAAAGGCAGCCAGCATACCACTGTACTGATAAATACCAGCGAGTAATAAAAACTCTCCAATAAAACCACTTGTAAGGGGCAAGGCAATACTTGAAAGTAAAATGATTAGAGCTGCAGTTGCAAAGTTGGGAGCTACGAGTCTTAATCCACCCAATTCGTTAATTTGCCTTGTACCGGTTCTAAGAAATAGAATATCAATAACAAAAAATAACCCAAAAGCACTTATTCCGTGAGCCACCATTTGAATTACCGCACCCGATAAGCCTTGATGATTCATAGCGAAAACACCTGCAGCTATTAAACCCACGTGAGCGGCTGAGGAATAGGCAACAAGCCTTTTGTAATCTTTTTGATACATAGCCAATAAAGAAGTATAAAGAACTCCAATTACAGCTAAAACAATGGCTGTTGTTCCCCAGTTTTGAACTCCCAAGGGAGCGATAGGCAATAACAAACGAATAGCGCCATAAACACCCATTTTGGACATGATGCCAGACAGTAGCATGGTACCAGGCATTGGAGCATCAGTGTAGGTATCTGCTAACCAAGAATGAAAAGGGAAAACCGGCATTTTAATGGCAAAGGCAATAAAAAATGGCCAAAAAATCCAATTCTGCTGCCCTTGAGATAAATGTAAAGTATAAAGTGTCTGCAAATCAAAGGTATGAGGTGCAGGTGTTTGGAAATATAAATATATTAATGCCGTTAACATTAATAAACTTCCTGCCAGGGTATATATAAAGAACTTAAAAGTGATGCGAACCTTCTCTGCCCCACCCCAAAGTAAAGCAATGAAATAAATAGGCAAAAGGGCTATCTCCCAGAATATATAAAAAACAAAAGCATCCTGAGCAGTAAAAACTCCTATTAATCCAAATTGCATTAAAAGCATTAAAGCATATAATGAAGAAGGATTTTTATACGTATTTCTATTTGCAGATAAAATAATTAGGGGCAATAGAAAAGTGGTAAGTAAAACCAATAAAAAGCTTATACCATCCATTCCTATTGAGAAATTGATACCCAATGATTTAACCCAGGGCGTACTCATTGCAAATTGAGCATTAGCTATGGCCTTGTCGAATTGAAAATAAGCTACCAGGGAAATAAAAAACTCTATTAAAGCAGCCGAAAGTGCAAGTTTTTTAACCTGCTCGCCTTTTACAAAAAATAAGGCTATTCCTGCAAGTAAAGGGAAAAATAATAATGCTGAAGTAATCATTCTTTACCTGTTTAAATTAAATAAGGTTGAAAAATAATATGGCTACAATACTTATAACCATCATAAAAATATAAAAGCCAACATGACCGGTTTGCAATCGGCGAAAAGTATCGCTCAAACCAATAACCAATTTACCCGTTGAATTAACAATACTATCTATTCCTTTTAATTCGAAAAATTTAAAGAAAACACCTGACAAGAAATCGAGTGGTTTAACAATAATAGCATCATAAATTTCATCTACATAATACTTATTATAAACCAAATTGGCGAAAACCGACTTTTTATCTTCGTCTGATTTTGGTATTTCATTGTTGGTAAAATATTTATTTCGGGCAAAAAGTATAACTAATATTAAAATGCCCACTGCAGTGCCCATTAACATATACTCAGTACTATGGGATAGATGATTGGTGAAGAGAATTAACTTAGAATCTTCAAAAACAGGATCTAAAAAGTGCTCCAACAAATGGGATCCACCTAATACTTCTGGAACACCAATAAAACCAGCCAATGCAGCTAAAACAGCTAGAACTATTAAAGGAATAGTCATGGTAGAGGGTGACTCATGTAAATGGTGTTTTTGATGTTCAGTTCCTCTGAATGTACCTGAAAAAGTAAGATAAAAAAGACGAAACATATAAAAAGCAGTCATTATGGAGCCGGCAATTCCAAGTATCCAAAGCAAAGGATTAGCTGCAAAGGCATGCGCTAAAATCTCATCTTTAGAGAAAAAACCAGAAAAGGGTGGAATACCCGAAATAGCAATAGTGCCTATCAAGAATGTCATATAGGTGATAGGTAAATATTTTTTTAAGCCACCCATTTTACGTATGTCCTGCTCCCCGCCCATAGCATGTATTACACTACCTGCTCCAAGAAATAATAAAGCTTTAAAGAAAGCATGAGTTGCCAGGTGAAATATACCACCTGTAAAAGCGCCAACACCCATCGCTAAAAACATATAGCCTAGCTGACTAACGGTAGAATAAGCTAATACTTTTTTAATATCGTTTTGAAGAATGCCGATGGTGGCCGCAAAAACTGCCGTAACAGCACCAACAATGGCCACAATAGTTAATGTTGTTGGCGAAAGACTATATAATACATTGGATCTAGCAATCATATAAACACCTGCCGTAACCATAGTGGCAGCATGAATAAGTGCTGAAACAGGGGTTGGCCCGGCCATTGCATCTGGTAACCAGGTGTAAAGAGGTATTTGAGCACTTTTACCCATTGCACCAACAAAAAGCAATAATGTAATTAGCACAATAACAGGCTCATTACTAGGATGGCTCATAGCTGATCCAAACACATCGGCATAATTAATGCTACCGAATGTTATAAAAATTAAAATGATTCCTAATACAAAACCTAAATCACCAATACGATTAACGATAAAAGCCTTTTTAGCCGCATCATTATAACTTTGATTTTTAAACCAGAAACCGATAAGTAAATAAGAAGCTAAGCCTACTCCTTCCCAACCTGCAAACATTAAAAGGTAATTGTTCCCTAGCACTAACAAAAGCATAAAGAAAACAAACAGATTTAAATAAGAAAAGAATTTGGCATATCCTTCATCGTCATGCATATAGCCGATAGAATAAAGATGAATAAGAAAACCTACCCCAGTTATTATAAGCAACATTATGGACGAGAGTGGATCAACCAAAAAGGCTATGGCTACAGAAAAATCACCGGAGGTAATCCAATCGAATAAGGTATAAGTGAATGTTTTTTCAGCACCAGATAGCAATTCTATAAATATACCCAGAGAAACAGTAAAAGAAGCAAGAATAGCTCCTGAGGCAATAGTTCCTGCTAATTTTTTAGAGAAATTATTTTTAAATAATCCGATGATTAAAAATCCAATCAGGGGGAATAAGGGCACTAACCAAACTAACTCCTTCATTATTATTAAAATTTAAGTTTATTTAGAAAATCGATGTCTGTTGTTTTACTGTTCCTATGAATCATAATCAAAATGGCCAAACCAACAGCTACTTCCGCTGCAGCCACCGCCATGATAAAAAACACAAAAACCTGACCTGAGCCATCACCATGATGGGCAGAAAAAGCAACCATTAATAGATTAACCGCATTAAGCATTAATTCGATGCACATAAAAATAATTATGGCATTTCTTCTTACCAATACTCCAATAACACCAATAGCAAATAGCATGGCGCTTAATAGGATATAATGATTTAAGGGAACAGATTGTAAGGCGTTCATATTTTTATTGTTTAGCTTCTTTTTCTTTTTGACTTAACATTACGGCTCCAACCATAGCACTTAAAAGCAATATGGAAGAAATTTCAAATGGTAAAGCAAATTCATTAAATAATATTTTTCCTAAGTTGGCTGTAAGTCCTATTTCAGGATTTTTTTGAACCAAAGCCATATTTTCAGATCCTTTTAAGGAAGCTACAAAAGTAATTAGCAGGAGGCCACCTGAAATAACAGCCGCAAATTTTAACCAGGTTGACTTTTGAGGTTCCGCTTCGGTATTTAGATTTAAAAGCATCAATACGAAAAGAAACAAGACCATGATGGCACCAGAATATACTACAATGTGAACCACAGCTAAAAACTGAGCATTAAGAAGCAGGTATTGACCGGCGATGGAAAAAAATGTTAAAACCAAATAAAGTACGCTGTGAATTGGATTTTTAGAGAAAACCACCATCAGGGCACATAGTATGGAAACAAATGCTAAAAAATAAAACGCATACTGTGTCATATCGCTATTATCTACTTATTAATTAATTTATTGTGGCTGTATTGTTTATGCGTTTTAAATTCCAAAACACTTTTTGTCTGACGCTTGGAAACATCGATTCTTAAATCAACTTTTTCAACTAATTTATCTTTCCCGAAAACAAATCCACCACGCTCAAAATTTGAAGGAACGATTCTGTCTGTTAAAAAAATGGCTTCCTTAGGACAAGCCTCTTCACAAAGACCACAAAAAATGCAACGCAACATATTGATTTCATAAGTTGATGCATATTTTTCTTCACGATATAATTTCTCTTCGCCTGGTTTTCTCTCAGCAGCGACCATGGTGATAGCTTCAGCCGGACAAGAAACAGCACAGAGACCACATGCGGTGCATCTTTCAGCACCATCATCATCTCTTTTCAATACATGATGACCACGGTAGATATCACTGAATTCACGCTGAACCTCGGGGTAACTTATGGTAGTTTTTTTCTTGAAAAGATGCTTAATGGTAATGACCATACCATTTACAATAGCTGGTAAATATAACCTTTCAGCTAAAGTCATTTCCTTTCTTTCTACTACTTTTGATCTATTGGTTAATGATTGCATAATAGAATCAGTATTAATTTATTTTACCGGTAAACCACATAACAAGACCTGTTATCAAAACATTTAGAATTGAAATAGGTATTAAAGATTGCCATCCCAATTTCATCAATTGATCGTATCTGAAACGAGGAAGTGTCCACCTTACCCACATGAAAAAGAAGATGAAAAAGAATATTTTTAAAAAGAATACACCAGTTCCAAGAAGAGTTGCAGCGTTGGTTGACAAACCTAACATACTGTTTAACTCAGCCTGAAAAGGGAAGTTGTAACCACCTAAATAAAACGTAACTAAAACTGCCGAGGAGATAAACATGTTAATGTATTCAGCGAAAAGGTAAAACCCTAATTTCATACTGCTATATTCGGTGTGGTAACCACCTACAAGCTCCGACTCACTCTCAGGCATATCAAAAGGGGCGCGATTAAGCTCAGCAAAAACACAAATTAAAAAAATTAGAAAACCTAGAGGCTGGTATACTATATTGGCATAACCTGAACCTTGTTGATGAGCAATTTCTGATAAACTCATTGTTCCGGTAGTCATTATCAAAGCTATGATTGCCAAACCCATGGCAATTTCATAACTTACCATTTGAGCAGAAGCTCTAATGGCACCGAATAAAGAATATTTATTGTTGGAGGCCCATCCTCCTATCATGATGCCATAAACACCAAGAGAAGTAACACCAAAAATATAAAGTATTCCAATATTTAAATCTGTTATTTGCAAAGCAAAAACATGACCTGCTATTTCTAAATTACCTCCCCATGGAATTAAAACACCTGCCATTAAAGCAGTAATCATAGCTAAGCAAGGGCCTAAGATAAAAAGCGTTTTATTGGAGACATTAGGGATAATTTCTTCCTTCATGAACATTTTTACACCATCAGCAAGAGGTTGAAGTAAACCAAACACTCCGGCACGGTTAGGACCTAAGCGATCCTGTAAAAAAGCAGCTACTTTTCTTTCTGCATAAGTTGAATACATTGCCACCAATAAGGAAACAATGAACAAAGCAACTACCAAAACACATTTAAATATTAAAACTGGAGTTTCCATATATTATCCTTTATTTACTCTTTCAGCAACTTGCTTTTGATATTTAACAATATCTACCTTAATATTATTTAGAAGCTCATAATGATTTTGAGAAATTACAGAATGCTTGTCGATATGACGAGGTCCTTCTATAACCCAATCGCTGGTATTCTTTTTTTCAAAACGACATTCGTTGCAGATAAACTCTTCCAATTCTCCATATTTGTCTTTACGACCAGTAACACGCAAAACTTCATTACCTTTTTCCCAAAGCACGACTTTACCGGAGCATTTTTTACAGTCTCTGTGAGCATCCATTGGTTTAGTAAACCAAACTCTGCTGGAGAATCTAAAAGTTTTATCAGTAAGCGCACCTACAGGACAAACATCTATCATGTTACCAGAAAAATCATTATCAATGGCTTTTGATATGTAGGTGCTTATTTCAGCATGGTCTCCCCTATTTATAACTCCATGAGAACGACAGTCAGTTAACTGATCTGCAACATAGGTGCAACGATAACAAAGAATACACCTATTCATGTGTAGCTTTATATTATCTCCAATATCGGCTTTCTCGAATGTCCTTCTTTCTTCCTCGTATCTTGTTTTGGCCAATCCATGTTTGTAACCTAAATTCTGAAGATCACATTCACCAGCCTGATCACAAACAGGACAATCTAAAGGGTGATTGATTAATAAAAATTCTACTACTCCTTTTCTGGCTTCAAGAACATCAAGTGAGGTAATATTTTCCACTACCATACCATCCTGAACGGTTGTAGAGCACGAAGGAACCAATTTAGGCATTGGTCTAGGATCTTTAGCCGAACCTTGACTAACTTTTACTAAACAAGTGCGGCATTTACCACCACTACCCTTAAGTTTAGAATAATAGCACATAGCCGGTGGAACGATATCACCACCAACCATTCTGGCTGCGTTAAGAATAGAGGTTCCATCTGGAACTTCCATTTCTAATCCGTCAATTGTTACTTTTGCCATGCTGTATTAAAATTGAATATGTTTTATTATGCAATAGATGCATTCATTTTTTCACTCACAAATGGTGCATAAAAGAAGTGTTTAGGATCCTTTACTTTTTCAGGGTACTTTACGTGATATTCAAACTCTTCTCTGAAATGACGAATAGCACTGGCAATAGGCCAAGCAGCTGCATCACCCAGAGGACAGATTGTATTACCCTCTATTTTCTTGGCAATATCAACCAATAAATCAACATCACTCATTTTACCGTGTCCATTTTCAATACGGTGCAATACCTTTTCCATCCAACCGGTACCCTCACGACAAGGACTACACTGACCACAAGATTCATGATGATAAAAGCGAGCTAATGTCCAGGTATTGCGAACAATACAAGTAGTTTCATCCATTACAATAAAACCACCTGAACCTAACATCGTACCAGATACAAAACCACCATCCGACAAAGACTCATAAGTCATAAGTCTGGCATCACCATTTGCAGTTTTTGTAATTAAATGTTCCGGTAAAATTGGAACAGAGGAACCACCTGCAATTAATGCCTTTAATCTTTTACCATTTTTTATTCCACCGCAATATTCATCAGAATAGATGAATTCCTCAACCGGTAAGCCCATTTCAATTTCATAAA
Organism: Bacteroidota bacterium; assembly: GCA_947462515.1. Classification (GTDB taxonomy): domain Bacteria; phylum Bacteroidota; class Bacteroidia; order JACCXN01; family JACCXN01; genus CANHPJ01. The sequence goes on from CANHPJ010000005.1 coordinate 17,986, forward strand.
CTCCCGGTTTATTAATATGACCACTAGCTGAAATAAGTTTTGTTCCTGTACTTCTGCCAACACCAATCTTAGCGTATTCATCGCCGGTCATATTAACAATATGAGGAACAGCGGCTATAGTTTCCACATTGTTTACAACAGTAGGAGAAGCATATAAACCAGATATTGCAGGAAAGGGCGGTTTCATTCTTGGGTTTCCTCGTTTACCCTCTAATGATTCAAGTAAGGCAGTTTCTTCACCACATATATAAGCTCCTGCTCCTATTTGAACATGCAGGTCAAGGGAATAATCGGTTCCAAGAATATTTTTTCCTAAAAAACCTGCTTCATAGGCTTCAGCAATGGCTTTTTCTAAAATACGAAGCACATAAAAATACTCCCCTCTAATGTAGATGTAAGATGTTTTAGCCCCCAAAGCATAACTGGAAACAATCATACCCTCAATTAAACTATGAGGGATTTTTTCCATTAAATACCTGTCTTTAAAAGTACCCGGTTCACTCTCATCAGCGTTACAAACAAGGTATCTGGGCTTTTCTGACTTTTTATCTATAAAACTCCATTTCATACCTGCAGGGAAACCTGCTCCACCACGACCTCTTAAACCAGATTTTTTAACTTCTTCAGTTACATCATCTGGAGACATGGTTTTAAGCACTTTTTCAACTGCTTGGTAACCTCCCATCTTTCTGAAAACTTCCAAGGTTTCAATACCCGGTACATTAAGATGTTCTAATAATATTTTTCGTGCCATTGTAACTATTTAAAATCTTAACAATATCTTGAACGTTGATTCTCATCCCTAAGCTTATCTAACAAAGCATCTGCTTTTTGATTATCTAAATTTTCGTAGTAATCGGCACCACATTGCAACATAGGCGCAGTACCGCAGGAACCCAGACATTCAACAGTTTTTAAAGTAAACATACCATCGGCAGTGGTTTCACCATCTTTTATGTTTAGTTTATTCTCAAAATGAGCTACTAAATCTTCTGCACCGTTTAACATACAAGGACCTGTGCGGCAAACCTCCAAGAGGCATTTACCAACAGGTTTTAGGTTGTACATGGAATAAAATGAAGCGACTTCGTAAACCTCTATCGGTTTTATATTTAAAATAGAAGCAACATAATCCATCACTTCCGAACTTAGCCATCCATCAAATTCAGCTTGGGCAATATGTAAAACAGGCAGCAATGCCGACTTTTGGCGACCTTCGGGATAGCGCAAAATAATTTTTGCTACTACTTCTAATGTTTCGTCTGAAAATTTAATTTCTTTTGACATTTTATTATTTCTTAAAATTGAATACAGTATTATGCGTCTAACTCTCCAGCAATAACATTTAAACTACTCAAGGTTAAAATCGCATCTGAAAGCATACTTCCTTTAATCATTTCAGGATATGCTTGATAATATATAAAACAAGGCCTTCTGAAACTTAATCTATATGGGGTTCTTCCGCCATCGCTAACCATATAAAAACCTAATTCGCCATTACCACCCTCTACAGAGTGATATACCTCACCAATAGGCACTGTTGTTTCACCCATTACTATCTTAAACTGATAAATTAAGGCTTCCATGTTGTTATAAACTTCTTCTTTAGGAGGAAGATAAAACTCAGGAATATCAGCATGAAATGGGCCTTCCGGCAATTTGGCAATGGCTTGTTTGATGATGCTTAAACTCTGCCACATCTCTTCTTGACGAACCATAAAACGGTCGTAAGTATCGCCATTTTGACCGACAGGAATTTTGAAATCAAAATCATCGTATGAGGAATAAGGAGTAGCCACTCTAACATCATAATCAACACCGGCAGCCCTTAAATTTGGCCCCGTAAAACCATAGTTTAAAGCTCTTTCTGCACTGATACTTCCTCCTCCTACTACTCTATCCATAAAAATTCTGTTACGCATCAAAAGGTTTTCAAATTCTTTCAACGCAACAGGAAATTCAGTTAAGAATTTATTTATTTTTTGCCATGCTTTTGGAGAAAAATCTCTTTCCAATCCGCCTATTCTTCCAACGTTGGTGGTTAATCTAGCGCCACAAACCTCTTCATAAATCTCGTAAATAGACTCTCTTTGCTGAAAGATATAAACAAAACCTGTAAGCGCTCCTGTATCAACTCCAATTACACTATTACATATTATATGATCTGCTATACGAGCCAATTCCATCAAAATAACCCGTAAATATTGAGCTCTTTTAGGAATCTCTGCACCAATTAATTTCTCAACGGTCATGTGATATCCCATGTTGTTGATTGGTGAGGAGCAATAATTCAGACGGTCTGTAAGGGTAGTAATCTGATAAAAAGGTCTTCTTTCAGCCAATTTTTCAAAAGCCCTATGAATATACCCAATTGTTGGAACGGCATCGATAATAATGTCGCCATCCATTGTTAAGATGTTTTGAAAAATTCCGTGTGTGGCAGGATGAGTTGGACCAAGGTTAAGTGTAGAATAACCTTTACTTTCAATTTCTGCTTGATGCTTCTCTATTTTGGTGCTGCTCATTGTCTTTTATTTCTGAAATAGATTATCTACCGAACATTTTATCATCCTTATCCTGACGAGTTCCATCTTCCAAAGGATATTGCTTTCTTAAGGGGAAATATGGCTGATCTTCCATATTTAAAATTTTAACCAGATTATTATGGCCTTTGAACAAAATTCCATAAAAATCGTACGTTTCTCTTTCCAACCAATTTGCCGCAGAAAAAAGTCCAGTTATAGAAGGTACATGTAGATTTGTCTCAGGCATGAAAATTTTAACACGTATTCTTTGGTTTTTAACCAGATTATGAAGCTGATAAACCACTCCGAACTCCTGATCTTTAGCGGCATTAGGAAAATGAACCCCACAAAGAGAAGTTAGAAACTGAAAGCCTAATTCCTGTTCATTGTATAAAAAAGTTAGGATTTCGAGAATTCTATCTTTCTTAACAGTAAAAACAGGATAATCATAGAGTGTTTCTGCAGAAATAATATCAGCACCAAACTGCTCTTTTAATTTATTTTCAATTGATAAAGTTAAAGCTTCCATATTATTCTATTCCGTATGAAGCAAGCAATTCGGTATATTCAGGTGAATTTCTTCTTCGAATTGATTCGTTTTGTATTATTTCCTGTATTTTCAATATTCCATCTATAACTTGTTCCGGGCGTGGTGGACAACCTGGCACATATACGTCAACAGGAATAATTCTATCAATACCCTGCAATACGCTATAGGTATCGAATATACCACCACTTGACGCACAAGCACCCATGGATAATACCCATCGAGGCTCGGCCATTTGAAGATAAACCTGTTTAACGATAGGAGCCATTTTTTTGGAA